>JAOUPA010000021.1 GCA_029880105.1 Gammaproteobacteria bacterium | reverse complement strand
TGAAACCACGTTCAGTGACGGTAAAACTTTTTATTACAACAGTGATTACATCGACGCGCTCGATGCGGACCAGACGCAATTCGCGTTGTCGCACGAGGCACTGCACTGTGCGCTGTCGCATTTCTACCGTAAGGGGCATCGTGTCAAACATCGTTGGGAACTTGCCTGTGATTACGCGGTGAACCCGATGCTGATTAATGATGGTCTAAAGCCAACGCCGGATGCCATGCACCTGCGTGAATACGAAGGTATGACAGCAGAGGAAATTTATCCCTGTCTCGAGGACAACGATAACGGTGGTGAGCGCGATCTAGAACAGAATAAAGATGACAGCTCGCAGGACGGTGACAACGAAACACCGCAGAGTAGCGATGATGCCGGTGGTAAAAATGAGCGCAGGAAAAATGACAGGCAGGAAGGTCAGGGTAATAAGAACGAATCACCGGACCGGGGTGGACAGGATGGCTCGAATCGACCACCGGAAATGTCGCAGCAGGAGCTCGAAGATCTAAGCGTGCAGTGGCAGCAGCGCCTGGCCGGTGCTGCGCAGCAGGCGCTGCAGTCCGGCAAGCTCGAAGGTGATATGGCGCGTATGGTTGATCATCTACTTCAACCCAGGCTGCCATGGCGCATGTTGCTGGCGCGTCATATGTCAGCAACAGCACGTGATGATTACAGTTATACGCGTCCCTCGAGTCGCCGTGGTGACCCTGCGGTGTACCCGAGCCTGCGTAGCAGTGAAACCAACATTGTGGTGGCGGTTGATACCAGTGGTTCGATTTCAGCAGAAGAGATCCAGGAGTTCATTACCGAGATCGATGCGATCAAGAGCCAGGTGCGTGCAGGTATTACCTTGCTGACCTGTGATTCGGATTTGAATTATGGTTGCCCCTGGTATTTTGCACCATGGGATGAATTTAAATTTGATCTCGAAATTCGTGGCGGTGGTGGCACTAACTTTAAGCCGGTTTTTGCCTGGGCGGAAGATCAGGACAAGGCACCCGATATGTTAATTTATTTTACCGACGCCGAAGGTGTCTTCCCCGAAGTGGAACCCGCTTTTCCAGTCACCTGGTTAGTGAAAGGCAAAACTAAAGTGCCTTTTGGCCAAAGAATACAGTTGAATTAATCATGGAACTCTCTGCCGAAGATAATTTACGTCTGAACGTTTTGCTCGCGCAAAAGCTGCAGGCGGTACGCATCGATGAATCAAAAATGATTGTGCATGCGCTTACAGATAGAGGCGAAGCCAAAGTTGTGCTCAATCCCAACTGCAAGGATGAAAAGTACCTGAAAGAGGTCAAGGCATTATTCTCTACGCACGTCATGGGTTCACCCGGTGGCTACCCGGTATTTTTGAAACGCTGGACGCGCATGGGGCAGGCACGGGATGAAAGCCTGCAACAGCTTTTATTGCTTGGAGAGTCGGAAGCCATTGTTGCTGCAGTGCATGCACCGGGGTTGACCGATGAGCTTGCGGCACGTGCGTGGTGGGCCATGCCGACAGCCGAGAATGCGCGTCGTATGTTAGAAAAGCAGGCTGTGGTACAGGGAGAGACGGGCGCTGTACTTGCCGGGTTCCTGATTGAATTTCTGCCTTTTGAAGAAGACCCGCATGTGATGATCGAATCAGTACGTCTGGTGTTGCAGCCGGGGCTGATTAGCGAAGAAGAAAAACAGAAGTTATGGGCAAAGGCAAAGACCAAGCGTAATTTATACGTCGGCTTTATGCATGCACTGCCTGATGAACTACCGATGGATTCAATGGCGCATGCTTCTTTTGAATCCGTGGAGAAAAAAATTCAGTCGCTGGTCAATGAAGGTAATCCCTATGCAATCATGCTAAGTCGTATTCTTGGCAATAAGGGGCAGGCATTTATCCGGACTGCTGAAGCGGCCTTGAAAAAACCAAGTAATCAGCAGGTGGTTGAATCACTGCTCAATGCCATTGCGTTTTATTTTGATGCGATAAGACCGGTGTCGTATACTGCTGACAATATTGAAGTCATCTGTAATGAAGCTGGTTGTATCTGTGCAGCCCAGAAAGATGAGGCATTAAATTCGGTGCTGGTGATAGTACCAGAAATGAAGGAGATGATTCAGTCGATGCTGATTCTGTCCTGCCTGAGCGTAAAGTTGCTCAATCCTGTTTTCTCCCAGACCGATGCGATTGGTTCTGGCATGCGCAAGAAAATCCAGCACATCATTGACCCGATCATTGATCAGTTACACATCCTGGCGAAATAATTAATTGCCGAAAAATTTTTTTATATTCGGCTTCGTTGAAACCAATAAGAATTGTCTTGCCATTGACGAGTACAGGGCGTTTGATAATGCTGGGGTTATCAAGTATAACTTTAATTGCTGAAGCCTCGTTGATATTTTTCTTTGTCGCGTCATCGAGCTTGCGCCAGGTAGTACCTCTACGATTGAGCAGAGTCTCCCAGCCGATCTGTTTTATCCACTGGTTTAAATCTTTTTCTGGTACGCCAGATTTTTTGTAATCGTGAAACTCATAGTTGATGGCATTTGCTTCCAGCCATCTGCGCGCCTTTTTTATAGTATCGCAGTTTGGAATGCCGTACATGGTTATCATGTTAAAAATCTCAAAGGCTTTCACCGCGGAGTCGCAGAGGCGCGGAGAAGAAATTTAATAAAGATTTTCTCAGTGTCTCTGCGTCTCTGCGGTAAGTTAATCTATGTCACGAAGCAGTTCGTTCAGCCCAACCTTGCCGCGTGTCTTTTCATCAACCTGTTTAACGATGACCGCGCAGTACAGACTGTAGCTACCGTCCTTGGATGGTAGGTTACCTGAAACAACAACAGAGCCAGCAGGGATGCGACCGTAGGTAATTTCACCGGTCATGCGGTTAAAGATCTTGGTGCTCTGGCCGATGTAGACACCCATCGAAATCACTGAGCCTTCTTCAACGATCACGCCTTCAACTACTTCTGAGCGTGCGCCGATAAAACAGTTGTCTTCAATGATGGTAGGTGCGGCCTGTAATGGCTCCAGTACGCCACCGATGCCAACGCCACCAGAAAGGTGTACGTTCTTACCAATCTGCGCACATGAGCCTACAGTGGCCCAGGTGTCCACCATGGTGCCGGTATCAACGTAGGCACCGATGTTTACATAAGAAGGCATCAAGACAACGCTAGGTGCGATATAAGAGCCAATGCGTGCAGTGGCTGGTGGTACTACGCGTACACCTGACTCGCGGAAGTCGCGGATATTGTGGTTGGCAAATTTCGAATCAACCTTGTCATAGTAGTTGGTGAAACCACCTTTGATGAATTCGTTGTCGTTAATGCGAAACGAAAGCAGTACGGCTTTTTTCAGCCACTCATTAACAACCCAGTCGCCATCTTTCTTTTCAGCAACGCGAGCCTTGCCTGAATCGAGCAGGGCGATACATTCGTTGACCGCATCTGAAATATGCGTTTCAACGTTGCGTGGTGTAATGTCGGCTCTGCGTTCAAAGGCCTCTTCGATAACGTTCTTTAAATTGTCCATCTGGATCTCCAGTGCTATAGGTTTTCGATAAAATGTTTAATTCGGTTTGCGGCATCGATGCACTCATCAAGTGGTGCAACTAATGCCATGCGTATGTGATGACTGCCGGGATTTTTGCCATCGACCGTACGGGATAAAAAACTGCCGGGTAAAACGGTGACGTTCTGCTGGTCAAACAGTTGCTGCGCAAAATCGGTATCATTGATGTGGGTATGCAGCCAGATATAAAAACCGGCATCGGGTCTCTGTACTTCGCAAACGGGGTTAAGTATAGCCAGGACCACATCAAATTTTTCCTGATACAGTCTGCGGTTTTCCTCAACGTGCGCCTCATCATTCCACGCTGCAATACTGGCAAGCTGGTGTGCGGGTGGCATGGCACAACCGTGATAGGTACGATACAGCAAAAAGGCCTTCATTACCTCGGCATCACCGGCAACAAAACCCGAACGCATGCCGGGCAGGTTGGAGCGTTTTGACAGGCTATGGAAAACCACGCAGTTTTCAAAATTGTTATTGCCACTGTTTACCGCTGCCTGTAACAGCCCCGCAGGTTTTACGCCGCCAAAATAAATTTCTGAGTAACACTCGTCAGAAGCGATGATGAAATTATACTGTTTTGATTTTTCGATTAACTTGATCAGTTCGCTCTCTGGAATTACCGCGCCTGTTGGATTGCCCGGTGTGCAGACATAGATCAGCTGGCAGCGTTGCCATATCTCATCGGGGATCGCGTCAAAATCCGGCTGGTAGTTATTTTCGCGTGTGGTGCCATAAAAATACGGTGTTGCACCAGCCAGGTAGGCAGCGCCTTCATAAATCTGGTAGAACGGATTCGGCATCAGCACCAGTGCATCGTTGCTGCGTTCGACCACGGCCTGGGCAAAGGCAAACAGTGCCTCACGGGTGCCATTGACGGGAATGACCTGGGTTTCGGCATTGATGGCGGCTTTGGGCAGGGTGAAGCGCTGTTCTAGCCAGTTGGCGATGGCCTGTCTCAGCTCTGGAACCCCCTTGGTTAGCGGGTATCGGTTACTCTGGTCGAGATTCTCACGCAGGGGTTTGAGTGCGACCTCGGGCGAGGGATGCTTGGGTTCACCGATGGACAGCGCGATATGGGCCAGGCCCTGCGGCGGCTGGCAACTGGCCTTCAAAGCATTCAGCTTTTCAAAGGGATAGGGTTGTAACTTGGAAAGATCAGGATTCATGGTTGCCAGTGTTAAAGTGTTGCCTGTGCCTTAAGCGGCGCATAGTATACCCCAAAGTGCCGCATCTATCAGGAGAACCCCGTGCCAGACAGCCTCATTGCCGATATTCACCACGCCAGCTTTATTGTTTCTGATACTGGGCGTGCACTTGGTTTCTATTGTGGCGTGCTCGGGCTGGTACAGGATTTGGGCCGTCCTGAGCTGGGCTATCCCGGTGCCTGGTTGCAGGTGGGCAGTGGGCAGATTCACCTGCTGGAGCTACCCAACCCCGACCCCGTTGAGAATCGCCCAGTGCACGGTGGCCGTGATCGTCACCTGGCGATGACTGTGACCGATCTTGAAAAAATCAAAGCCAGGCTCGATCAGGCAGGTATTGACTATACAGAAAGTAAGTCAGGTCGTCGTGCATTGTTCTGCCGCGATTACGATGGTAATGCCATTGAGCTAATTGAAGGCTGATTGTGTCATCTATCTGATAAATCCAATACCCATTTGAATCCGGTAGGTGAGGCCGGCGGAGAATTCACCATTGTTATTTTTGCTGATGAAATAACCAAATTTGCCAGGCAGGCTCTCATTGCTGGGGAAAAGGTTAAATCGATATTGCGTGCCACCCGTATCATTGAATGTTAGTGACCACAGTAGGCTCTTGTTCCGGTCATAAAACAGGCCATAGCTGGTATCGAGTTCGGCCTGTTTACTGGCAGAAAAATCAATACGCTGGGTTGAAAGGCCTACTCCCCAGGATAACCAGTCATTGTTATCGATGCGGTGAGACAAACCTACCTGGTTATTCAGGCCGGTAAAAATAAACAGGCGTGAATTTAAAAATTCGGTGGCCGGTGGTCGGTACATATAGCTAATGCCGGTATTAATGAACCGGTCACTGGCTAAATCAAAGGCCTGCAGGTAGGACCATATTGCCGGGTCGAGGTTATCCATAACAAAACTGGCAATGGCATCGTTGGCAAATAACAGAATCCCCGCAGGGCGATAGATATAGAAATCAGCCACTGCGTCTGCAGGTTTGGTGGTTTTGAGCTCAATGGCTTCCTGAATCAGCTCTGCGCTCATTGCCAGTGTTACCGAATAGAGCATGGCGTAATCAACATCGTGTGCCCTGAAGTATTCAAGGTCACGTCTAAACACCATGCCGCCACCGAGCAGGTGCAGGCCGTAATTGGGCAGGATCGCCCAGCTTTCCTCAGAGTGCTCGCTATCGACCGGGAGAAATTCACGGTTGAAGAATTGATGAAAGCCACCGTCATTATTAATGGCGCTTTTGGGGTGGGCCAGATTATCCAGTACGCTATTGAGGTTATTGTTGAAATTTTCTGTGCCGAAGCTGTCTGGTACCTGCAGGCTGTCCAGGCTATAGCTTAGAAAGCTGCCAAAAGGGTCATAAAGAGAATCAGAGCCGTAATTTTTTTCATTGTAATATTCCCCGGCATGGATGCTGCCAGTGTTTACAAGTAAAAGAATTAAATAGTAATAGCGTGTGCTCATTGATCAATATCAGTTAATTACTTTATTTTTTAATGGATATTAACATCAAGATAGCATTGTTATGGGTATGGTTTTTTATTTGTATGTTCTGAGATATTATCGTGATTAATTGGTGTTGGCGGCATGCAATCGAGTGCGAGCATAGGTGTTAGGGAGATAAAATTGATTCAATATAATAAAAATAAGGGAATGATTATCGGATTATTAAATAAATTATTATTTGCTGTCCTGTTTACATGTTCTCATCTGGTCATGGCGCATGGCGATGGCAAGTTATCAGATCCCGATCATCCTGATATCAGAATTGTGATGTCAGGCGCCTTTGTTTCTGAGAGTGGTATTGGTGTTTATGATGAGATAGCAAACTATCTAGGCAAGAAGCTGAACCATCAGGTTTCTTTTGTATCTGGATTTTCCTATTCTACGATTAATGCCATGCTCGACTCTGGCACGGCTGATATTGGTTTTGTCTGTGGCCTGCCTTATGTGTTGAAACGTGACCAGACAGAACCGATGATTGATGTCTTACTTGCGCCTGTATCAAAGGCGCCGCAATATAAAAATAAACCCATCTATTATTCTTACCTGATTGTGAACAAAGACAGCAAGGCAGAAAGTTTTGCTGATCTCAGGGGCATGACCTTTGTTTACAATGATGAAATTTCCAATTCAGGTTACAACATGCCAAGAGCACATCTTATGGAGCAAGGTGAGACCAGGGGTTTTTTTGGTCAGGTTATTCGTTCGGGGTCGCATGAAGAATCTATTCGTATGGTTGCAAATGGCCTGGCAGACATCAGTGCAGTGGATTCACTGGTTTATGATTACGATCTGGAAAAATATCCAGAGTTTGTGCAGCAGACAAGAATACTGGAAATACTGGGTCCTTCAGCTACGCCGCCGATTGTGGTCTCGAAAAAACTGTCCGTAGAGCTACGAGAGAAGATTCGTGATGTTTTTTCCGGGATGAATAGTGATCCTGAAGGCAGGGGAATTCTGGATGCGGCACTGCTGGATAGATTTGAGATTATTAATGATAGCGATTACGACAGTGTTCGTAAAATGTACAAGCAGGCGCAGGACACAGGGTATATGGTAATACGTTAATGGATGATACGTTTATACAACAAATAGGACCTGAGCGGTTTAAGCAATACCTTGCCACAAGAATCAGTTTGTTACTAATGATCATGTTGCTGCTGCTGATTCT
Organism: Gammaproteobacteria bacterium; assembly: GCA_029880105.1. GTDB lineage: Bacteria > Pseudomonadota > Gammaproteobacteria > SZUA-229 > SZUA-229 > LH-M37. The sequence goes on along the minus strand of JAOUPA010000021.1, from coordinate 10,530 downwards.
TGCCTATGTGATGTTTTCAATGGTTGTTGCCGAAAAAGATCATAACGCCATGTTAATTAATCTCACAGGCAAACAGAGAATGCAGGTCTATAAATATACCAGTGAGGCTAGCCAGGCATTAATTGGTATCGCTAACCTGGATTTCGACATGGCATTGTCCAAGAAAAAAAGCGTTGACAAGGCAGCCAACGAATTTGAAAAAACGCTTAATGTTTTGATGCAGGGTGGTGAAGTTGTTGTCGATATAGGCGTTACTGCCAGTAAGGATGAGATACGGGGTATACAGAGGGTCATCGCAATTGAAGCAACTGGTAATAAGATTCTGCTTGATCATCTGAAGCATGTTGAGGTCGAGTGGCGTGAGTTAAAAAGAATCGCCTTGTTAAGCCTGAGGGCCGATGCGCCCTCCGTTAGTAAGAATCGTTTTGTGCGTCAGATGCTTGAGCAGGCGACAAGCGTTGTTCAGGAAATGGATCATATCTTATTACTGATGAATAAAGAGAGTGAACGCGCGGCAGAGAAACTGAATTTTTTGTTGGTGTCGATGGTTGTTGCTGGGGTGTTAGTTTTTTTTGTGATCATCTTCTATGTTTATTATCGAATTATTGTTCCGCTGGATGTGTCGCTCAGAGATCTTCATGACTCCAAAAATAAAATAGAAATAGAAAAGTATCGGGCGGAAAAGGCCAGTCAGGCCAAGTCAGAATTTTTGTCCAGTATGAGCCACGAATTGCGTACCCCGATGAATGCCATTTTGGGCTTTGGTCAATTGCTTGAACTGGATGCGGATGGGTTTAGTGAAGAGCAGCGAGAAAATATTACCGAGATTCTGCTTGCGGGCCGACATTTGCTCACCCTGATTAATGAGGTTCTCGATTTGTCCAAAATCGAATCTGGTAGTCTTGAGGTATCCATGGAAGAGGTGCGCATGGATGATCTTCTGAAAGAGTGTTTTAGTTTGTTAAGTATCCAGGCCAGTGTGCGTGGTTTGAAGTTTGTTGATCGTGTAAGTGGTCATAGCCCCAGTGTTCGAGCAGATTTTACCCGGCTTAAACAGGTGATGCTCAACCTGCTATCAAATGCGATTAAATATAATCGTGATAATGGCAGTATCACGTTGGTCTGTGAGGTTATAGATGATAAACGCCTGTGTGTGCGAATTACTGACACGGGAAAAGGATTAACAAAGCATGAAATAGACAGGCTATTCGTTTCGTTTAATCGCTTAAGTGCCGCCAATCATATCGAAGGCACGGGTATTGGTCTTGTCATTGCCAAGCGTCTGATAGAGATCATGGGGGGTAGTATTAGTGTTGAAAGTACGCCTGGTGTGGGCAGCACCTTCTCAATAGAGTTGGGTCTATTCTGAGAAATAATGGATATGTGTTTTCTATTTATGTGGTCTGAAATATAACCATGGCGATTTATCTTGTACAGCATGGTCTTTCACTGGCAGAAAATATTGATCCTGAAAGAGGACTGTCTAAAGAAGGTATGCAGCAAGTTGAGCGTATTGCCCAGGGCGCAAAGGTTAATGGGTTGGTGGTTAAAAAAATTGTGCATAGCGGTAAAAAAAGAGCAGAGCAAACCGCCGACATCTTTAACCGCTACCTGCAGGCCGCTGACGGGATTCAACCGACTAAAGGCATAGCGCCCAAGGATGATGTTATTGTCTTTGCCCAGCAGTTGCTGCCAGGCTCGGCAACCATGTTTGTCGGACATTTACCTTTTATGGAGAAACTCATCGGATACCTCACTACCGGTGATGAAAACAAGACCGTGTTGGCTTTTCAAAATGGCGGCATTGTCTGCCTGGACAGGGCTGAGGGAGATGCCCTCTGGCAGATAAAGTGGTCACTGATGCCGGATATGGGTTAAGGCGCAGTGTATTCATCAGGGCTTTTTTCTGGCCGCGAGCCCATAAATACCGATTTATCGGTTGGCGGATGTTTGAAAAAACCGCCCAGGCCAAAGCTATTTAACTGGTAATAGATAAAGCAGCCAATACACCAGCCTGCATAAGAAATCATTGTTAGTACAATCAATATCGCCACCACCGACCAGCCTGCCAGTGGGTAGCCAAGCTGTATTAATGCCAGGGCAATGACGACTGTCTGCACGCCAACCAGCTGACCAAATTTGTGCGGCTGAATGTTATCCAGCCTGTAATCTGATCTCATTAGGCCAGTGGGCCTGATGACATAGCGATACAGAAGGGTAAAAGGGCTGATTTTCCTGACTGTGCCAGAGAGCAGGAAAATTATACCAAGGGGAATTAGCAGGGCGGGCTCCTGTATCACCAACGCACTGGCTGCAATGATAATGGTTAAAATTTGGCCCATTTTTATTTCTGCGTGATCAACCTGGTTTGACATGTTGTGTTCTCCTGTTCAGTGTCGTGGTCTGTACAGTAATATATGCATAAACAGATTGTATACGGCTAAATTTGCATATAAATTATGCAAATATGAATAATATTGACTGGGATGGTTTTCGTTACTTCACTGCGGCTGCAGAAACAGGCAGTCTGTCGGCGGCGGCAAAGCTGCTGGGCTCGAACCAGTCCACTGTCGGCAGGCAGATAGATGTGCTTGAGTCAGCGCTGGGTATTAAGCTGTTTCAGCGCTCAGTTAAAGGTCTCATGCTTACCGAAGAGGGTGTCTATATCCTTGAACAGGCACAGTCGATGCAATCGCTGGTGACCAAAATTCAGCGAACTGTACAGGGAGATGCTGAAGAGGTTAGTGGTACTGTGCGTGTGGCGCTGCCTGAAGGTCTTTGCCTGGAGGTGCTAACACCGAGCTTGCCAGAATTCTATAAGGCCTGGCCTGGCATTAACCTAATCTTCAATGTTTCATCGAATGTGGCCAATTTAACCAGGGGGGAGGCCGATATTGCCGTGCGCCTGTTCAGGCCGACAGAAACAAACCTGGTAGCCAAATATCTCGGCTCTATGAGTATGGGGCTGTTCGCTTCATCGGCCTACATCAAAAACCGGGGTGCACCATCAACAATACAGGCATTAAAAAAACATCATGTAGTTACCTATGGTGACCAGCTATCGGGCCTGGAAGAAAATCAGTGGTTGCTAAAATATGCAGGTGAGTCGGGTAGGGTGTTGAGCAGTGACAGCACAATAACGAGGCTAAGGGCAACGCTGGCAGGTGTTGGTATATCAATACAGCCTAAAGTGTTTGGCCAGAGCAATAACGACTTAATACCTGTATTAGAAAATGTAAAACTACCCAGCCACGAAGTTTGGCTTGCCTACCATAATGATCTCAGGCACCTGGGGCGTATACGTGCAGTGGTTGAATTTATTTCGGCGTAACTGGAATTTAGTTACTAATAGTTTCGCTATAATTTACCTTGCAAAGTCCAGATAAGGACGTTAAATTGCCCATTAATACCTTGATTTAACTGTTTATTTGCATAGGGATAAGGTTGTATTTTCAATGAAATCAAGAACTACTATCCGGGGCGCGATCCTGGCGCTTCTGCTTGCTCATGCCATCAATGTACTGGCTTCCGATATTGACCCGAAGATTGAGGAATGTATCAGGAAGAATGCGCCAAAGTCGACTGCTATTGAGAAAATCAGGCTTACATCAGAAGGGTTGATGTATGAAGAGGAGCAGGCGCTCTCTGCAAAAGTATACTGGAAGCATTCTTCTGCTGGCACTTCAAATATACTTGCTTTATTTGATGAGCCGGATGATATATTAGGTTCTCGTCTCCTGTTTCTGGAAAAGAAACCTGAAAACGAAATCTATTTATATATGCCTGCTTTATTTAAAGTACGGCGAATTACTTCGGATAGAATTTCATCATCAATGTATGGCATGGATTTTTCTTATGAAGACTTCCAGTTTATGTACAGTATGATGGCAACGGCAGTGACTGAACAGCTACCGGATGCAGTAATTGATGGTAAACCAATGTATGTGTTTGCTATTAATCCGGCAGAAGGAAAAAAATCTTTATATGAAACGATTTACTCATATCTCGATAAAAACTCCTGCATAGTCCAGAAGGTTGAGTTTTATGAACAGGGGAAGAAATTACGTAAAGTACTTGTTACCGAACTGGCTTCGATAAAAACAGTAAATGGAATACAGGTGCCTCACAAATTTCTGATGAGTGATATGAAAAATGATAGCAAAACGGAGTTGACTATTATTTCAGTAAATATAGATTCTCCTGTCAGTGACTCATTGTTTGACCCCGACCAGCTAAAGGAACATCGTGGCATCTTCTAATGTGCGTCGGTTTCCTTACTGCAAAACAGTACTTGTACTGATTTGTAATTATCCCCGCTTTATTGTTGTTGCGGTGCTTGCCCTGTTTTTGTTGGCTCTTCTACAAATCTATAATCCTTATACCGGTGAGTCAAAAGTCAGGGTAGACCCGTCAGAGCAAGCTTTGCTTGGCCTGAACCATGAGGGCTGGGAGTTCTACCAGTTATCTCGTCGTAACTTCGGCAGTGATGAAACCATAATGGTTGTCATTGATGCGGATGATGTGTTTTCTCCCCGGGCTATTGATCTTGTCTCACGTCTTACTGACCGGCTTACCAGGATGCCGGGTGTTCAGGAAGTTGTTTCGCTAACTAATGCGCTGACAATTCGAGAGACAGAGTATGGCATGGATATCTCACCTATTATGATAAAGGTGCCTGAAACACCTGAAGAATATGAGGGGCTGCGTAGAGAAGTGCTTGCGAGCCCACTTATTGCAAGCACACTGATATCAGAAGAGCGTGACTCAACGGCAATCCTTGTTAATCTTGAAGATACTCAGGATCAGGATTTTTTCAAGCATGTAAATGCTGAGGTTGATTTAATAGTTAAGGAAGAAGCCCAGGGAGAGCACGTCTGGATAACAGGTTCACCTAGAATAAAACATGCAACAATAGAAATTGTCCTTGATGATCTCATAAGCTATCCCCCAATGATTACTTTAGTGATGCTGCTGCTGCTATGGTTGCTGCTTCGTCATATGGTTGCCGTTATGGTAACGCTGGTTACAGTTATTATTTCGGTAGTGTGGACAGTGGCAACCATTACACTGTTAGGTTATTCATTGAATATTCTGACAGCGCTGGTACCGCCTTTATTGATGATTCTGACGATGTCGTATTCTATGTACCTTGTTTCAGACTACCGACGGGCAGTGAGTAGAGGAAAGAGTGGGGTAGATGAGATTGTAGATATCCTGCGCAAGGCATCGTTGCCTGTTTTGCTCGCTGGTCTAACTACAGCAGTTGGATTTTTATCTTTGTATCTTAGCGAGTTGAATGCTATTCGTGAATTTGGTCTTTTCTCGGTAATTGGTGTGATATACGCAACAGTTGTTACTTTGACCCTCACGCCATCTTTGCTTGTGTTGTTACGGCGTCGAATAAAAACTGAGGCGGAGGCGCAGTTTGAAATTAATGACACATCATTTGATCGGATAATTCAACGTATTGCCCATTTTGATGCTGAGCATAGAAAAGCTATTTTTATAATTGCCGGCATTGTATTTTTTATTAGTATCGGAGGTATGACTCAACTACGAGTAGGTACAGAGCATATAACAAACTTCAAACCGGATTCAGATATCAGGCGGGCGTTCGAGCATGCTAATGAAAAATTTAATGGTATCAATCCTTTCAACATTGTAGTTCAGTCGAAATACCCGACTGCTTTTAAGGAGCCGGTGAATTTAAGAGAGATCGAAGCTTTGCAGCAGTGGCTTGAGGCGCAGCCTGAAATTGGTGGAGTCACTTCACTGGTTAATTACATCAAGTACGTTAACAGGTCATTTAATAATAATGATCCTGCTTTCTATGTGATTCCGGAAAATAAAAGAGTCATAGGGCAACTGCTATTTTTTACTGAAAGCGATGATACCAGGAGGCTTGTTGATTCCAGTTATCGTGCAATGAATATTATTGTGCGCTCTAAAGCAATTGATTCTGACGAGGTAGAGAATCTTGTTGCTCGAGTCAATGAAAGGCTTAAACAGTTGCCAGAACATATGGATGCCAGGGCGACTGGAAATCCCGTACTGATGAATCAGGCGATACAGGATATTATGTGGGGGCAGGTTGAAAGTGTGTTTCTTTCACTGATTATAGTTTATGGGATTCTGGTCAGTCTTTTTCTTTCATTCCGCATTGGAGTTATTGCGTTAATTCCAAATATCCTGCCAGTGGTTGTTTATTTTGGCGCGCTGGGTATCATGGGGATAAGTTTAAATCCAAGTACCAGTTTGATTGCGCCGATGATATTAGGTGTGGCAATTGACGATACACTTCACTATTTTACACGATTTAACAATATTGCCAGGCAGCACCCAGATCCGAAAGAGGCAACTGTTATGACGCTAGGTGTAGTCGGTCGACCGGTGACTTACACATCCCTGGCTCTGTGTGTTGGGTTTCTGGTGCTGACCACCAGTGATCTACGCATGCAGGCACAGGTTGGTGGAATGGCAAGTTTTGCCTTGCTGGTTGCATGGTTATCAGATTTCTTTTTAACCCCCGCATTATGTAGTCGATTGAGAATTGCTACTTTGTGGGACGTCCTGACGCTCGATCTGGGCAAAAAACCACAGGATACAATTCCACTTTTCAAGGGGCTTTCTAATTTTCAGGCACGTGTCGTTGCGCGTATAGCCAGTATCAAAGAAGTTAAAAGTGGTGAGCGACTCATTGAAATTGGTCAGCCTGGTGAAGAAATGTATACAGTAGTCGATGGAAAACTACAGGCGTCAATCGAAGGCGATGAAGGCAGAATAAACCTGGATGAACTTGTTCGTGGCGACACATTCGGTGAGGCAGGATTGTTTTTTGCAACTCGTACTGCAAACGTCGATGTTGTAGAAAATGCCAGGCTTATTTGCATTACTCGTGAAAATCTTGAACTTTTAAAGCGCCGATATCCGCGTAATGCTGCTCAATTATTTTCAAATATAAATGAAATACTAAGTACACGCCTTGTGCATGCAACCGAGCGATTGAAATAAAATTTCAATTTAAAGGTTTATATAAAAACAGATTTACTATACACAAACAATTTACATATTAGATAACAATTAATCTCGATAAAAAGGAATAGCGAGGATTGGCATGAAATTACGTGTTTTAGGTTGTACTGGAGGTATTGGGCCTGGTATGCGCACCACAGCATTGATGATTGATAATGATGTGTTGATCGATTGTGGTTCCGGAGTTGGTGATCTCACACAAGATGAACAGAATGGAATAAGGCATATATTTCTTACACATGCCCATCTTGATCATATTGCATTTATTCCATTTCTGGCAGATTCGGCATTCGAGGCTTTAGTTGGGAATCCGATTACCATTCATCTTCAACCTGAAACCCTGGAGATACTTCAAAAACATATTTTTAACTGGCAGGTCTGGCCCGATTTTACCAGGTTACCCAATGAGAAAAATCCCGTCATTCAGTACAATGTAATAAATCCAGGTCAGCAGGTAAAGCTGGGTAATCGCCTTATCGAAGCCATTCCAGTAACACATACTCAAGCTGCAGTTGGTTACCGTGTGCAATCGTCAGAAGGGGGCTCTTTTGCATTTTCAGGGGATACAAAAAGTACTGATCAGTTCTGGGCTACATTAAATAATCATAGCAGTTTAGATCTTCTGATCATCGAATGTGCTTATACCGATCACGAAGAAGTGCTAAGCCAGATAGCAGGTCATCATCGCCCGTCTTCACTCGCTGAAGATTTACGCAAGCTACAACACAACCCTGATCTTTATATAACCCATCACAAACCAGGTGAAGAAGGGCAGATTATGCGTCAACTTGCTGGCCTGGTTGAAGGAAGAACGCCAAAAGTACTCAAGCGCGGACAAATATTTGAGTTGTAATTAGGTGTGGTTGTGCCAGACCAATGTGCTTAATTTATATTTTAGCCAAAAATATATGTCTGGGGTCTATAACCAATTACCTATCAGCAAAAATGGCGCCCAATAACTAGGGTGGTTAAAGCGTGGGTCTTTAGTCATGGAGAGTTGGGCATCGCGAAGCGCTTTTGCTTTGGATGTATCTGGATTCTTCAGGTTTGCATAAAAATCAGTAATCAACTTAGATGATGCCTGGTCGTTAATGTACCACAGTGTTGCCAGCGCACTTCTGGCACCAGCTTTTACCGCTATACCACCTAGGCCTAAAGCGGCTTTATCGTCACCAACTGCAGTCTGACACGCACTCAGCGTTAGTAACTCTACAGGTTGATCACGGTATGTGGTGCTTGCCATGTAACCTTCAAGCGTATCCATGTTGAGCTTGCCATCATAGGTTAACAGGAAAGTTTTACGCACATCGCTTTGAAATTTGCCATGCGAAGCCACGTGTACAATCGAGTAGGGTGTATCGCCTAGCTCCTGTTCAATGTTTGACTGTGTAAACTGGCTGTTCTCAAGAATGTCGCTGTCATACATTGTGTCAAGGGTAGTTACCTCACCGGCGACATCTGGTAATGGTGGGAAACCCTGTACGCCTTCAGTCAATCCGGCAATTAACAATTTCATATTTTCACGAGGTAGTGGCTGCGGATCAGTCAAAGTTAGTCCAGGTGTAGTTGCTATAGCATAGCGCGCTATAAGGAAGTCTTTACCGTCATAGAGTGCCGCGAGGGGAATCGTTCGCAGCCCTTCATCGGGTATTAGCACAAGCGTATCAACATTTTGCGACTGTAAATCTTTTTCCAGAGGTCCTATCAACCAGCTATATATCTTCTTTGCATGTCGCATGTACTGGTGTGTCGTGCGCTTTTCAAGACGAGCACGGAAGCGATTGATTTCGTTGTTCAGGTCTTCAGCGCTAACTTGAACAGTGTAGCGTTTCATGCCTTCTGGCATACTGACAAGAATTTCCAGGCGGTCTGGTAAAATGATGGGGTATATAGCAGCAGTATGTTCACCTAATTGATCAATGCCTGTTGTTTTTGCCTTCAGTGCGGCAACACAGTTATCAAGGAAGTAATTTTCCAGTTCGGCGCCTTTGAGCATTTCTACCGCATTTCGTGCCTCGCGTAGTTCAGATTCAATTGCTTGCGTGCCAGTTACGCTATCCGATTTTTTAAGAAGCAGGTCAGCGAGTTCAAGATACAGTTGGCCAGATTCTTCACGGAAATTACTTTGCTTGCCCATGCTACCTGCAGCAATTATCGGACGGATTGTCTGCAGATTATCGACAGCACGTTTGTAAGCGCTAATAGCCTGCTCAGTTTTACCTTTGGCCCTTAGTAGACGTCCTTCCTGCCATTGCCAGCGGTAACGAATTTCTGGTGCTGGCGTTGTCCGCAAATGAGACAGTGCTTTACTGGTCGACAGCATTGCGTCGTCAATACGACCTGCCTTTTCATCGAGTTCACCAAGATAGCCGTAGGCATATGACATAGCACGGTTATCTTTCATCGATTCAGCGATATCGGCTGCTGTTTTGAGAGCATGATAGGCTCGTTTCTGAAGTCTGGTATTTGATGCATCAGAAGATTCAGCAAGGCGAGAATAGAGGCGGCCAACGCTCATCAGTACATAAGCCTTTTCGTGAGATGGCGAAAGTGATTCAGCCTGTTTCATAACATTGTCTAACGTATTCAGGGCTTCTTTCTCATTGCCACTGTCAACCAGTGTGCGTGCAATATTAGCTGAGCTTTTAACAGACAACTTACTATCACCAGCCTTGCCTGCATCAGACATAGCTTGCCTGTAAGCGGCTATTGCAGATTTGAATTCACCCTGTGACGCGAAGAGGTTACCGAGATTGTTACCGGCAACAGCAGCTAAACCCCATCGCTCTCCAGCCTGCTCACTAGAAACCGCTTTATTAAGTAAATCACGTGCTTCATCTATACGATTGGTCAGTAAAAATGCCGTGCCCAGGCTGCCTGCTACCTCAGCAGCCAATTGCTCATTACTAGCGCTTTCTGCCAGACTTAATGCTGTCTCCAGGCTAGTGGTCGCCTTGTAGTACTGACCAATGGCCAGATATGCATCAGATTTATATTGAAGTATACGTGCCTGGCCATTTTTGTTGTCTGTAGACTGATATTGATCAAGTGCAATATTCCATGCTGCGAGCGCATCTTCATAACGGCCCTGGTTAAAATGCTGGCGCCCAGAATCAATCTGCTGCACTAGTGAGGGGGTAGTAGGCGGCTCTTCAGCTGCTATAGCAACAGCACTAAAACAGAAACTGGCGCTTAATAATAAAGCTTGTGACAGTAAGCGGAATTCCACTTTTAATCTCCTACTAGTTATAGGTACGATTACTACGCACCTGTATAAATAAACACTACTTTGATGTACTAATGCCTTCACTACGTAGACTTCTTAACTACGTTTTTTAAAGCGCTTCCTGTTCAAAGGCTTCAGAACCACTCGAGTAAGTTAGCGCTTAAAAGGAAATGAACGCCATCATCCTGTAGAGAATCACCATCAACAAGTACATCGTGGAATGCATGTCCCCAATAAACCTGTGCATGAATCTTGGGCGTCGGGTCCCAACG
>JAOUPA010000117.1 GCA_029880105.1 Gammaproteobacteria bacterium | reverse complement strand
GGGGGTATTACCGGGTGAGGCGCCTGCTGGCGGTGGTGATGATGTTGATGCGCTTTATGATGAGGCGGTGCGCATAGTCACTGAGACACGTAAGGCCTCGATTTCCTATGTGCAGCGTCGCCTGAAAATTGGCTATAACCGCGCAGCACGCATCGTTGAAGAAATGGAGGCTGCGGGTGTGGTCAGCGCTGTCCAGTCCAATGGTCAGCGTGAAGTGATTGCGCCACCGCCTCCTGAGCTGTAATTGTGTCCCTGTTGTTCAAAGTGTTTAATTCTGTTTTTTTGCTGGTGCTTGTTTTACCAGCAACATCAATGGCGGGTGATGCCCAGACTGGGCAGGGACAGAAATATCTCGATCATTTTCTGATGCAATCAAAAACCATGTCGGCGGATTTTGTGCAGACCCTGCGTAGTGATGATAATGAAGTACTACAGGAATCGAAGGGGCATTTTTATCTTAGTCGCCCAGGTCGGTTCCGCTGGAATTACGACCAGCCCTATGAGCAGCAAATCGTTTCTGACGGTGAAAATGTCTGGGTTTACGATGTGGATTTGCAACAGGTAACAGTACAAAAACAGGCGGCATCGGTAAAAAACACCCCGATGGCCCTGATGCAGGGCAAGCTGAAGCTCGAGCAGGCCTATGACGTTAGTGAGCTTGATCACCGCAATGGTGTATATCGTCTAAAACTTTCCAGCAAAGTCGACGATGTAGATTTTGCCGAGCTGGTGGTGGGTGTCGATAAGCAGGGCCTGCGTTTTATGCAGCTCAGGGACCAGTTTGAGCAGACCACCGATATTGTTTTTGGCGATCTGGAATTAAACAAAACACTGAGTGATGATTTGTTTGAATTCACGCCACCGGAGGGTGTTGACGTTTTCGGTGGTTCGTAATGGATGACCTTCTTTCTGCTGCTACGGATAACATGCCGTACCGGCCACTGGCCGACCGCATGCGGCCGACCACGCTGGCTGAGTTTTTTGGTCAACAGCACATGCTGGCCGAGGGCGGTGCCTTAAGGCAGGCGATTGAAGCGGGCAGCCTGCACTCCATGGTGTTCTGGGGACCGCCCGGCACGGGTAAAACCACGCTGGCCAAAATTATCGCGCATTCGACCAATGCGGCTTTTCTCAGTATTTCTGCGGTACTCTCAGGTGTTAAGGACATTCGTTCGGCAATTGATCAGGCAAAACAGTACCGCGCCGAAGGTCGTTCGACCATTCTGTTTGTTGATGAGGTGCACCGTTTCAACAAATCACAGCAGGATGCCTTTTTGCCCTATATTGAAGACGGCACTATCTATTTTGTCGGTGCCACGACCGAGAACCCTTCGTTTGAACTGAATAACGCGCTATTGTCCCGTGTTAAAACCTATGTGCTGAAAAGTCTGCCGGTTGCTGAGATTAAACTGCTGTTGCAACGGGCGTTGCAGCATGAGAACGGCCTGGCAAAAGAAAATATTGTTATTGAAGATGCTGAGCTTGAGGCGTTGGCGAATATTGTCGATGGTGATGCGCGCAGGGCGCTGAATTTTCTTGAGATCGCGGCCGATCTGGCCGAACCGGTAGATGGAAAACGGCTGATAACCCGTTCGGTGGTTGAAGATGTCAGTGCGCACAGCCTGCGTCGCTTCGATAAGGGTGGGGATCTTTTCTATGAACAGATCTCGGCGCTGCATAAATCGGTGCGAGGTAGCAACCCCGATGCATCACTTTACTGGTTCGCGCGCATGATCGATGGTGGCTGTGACCCGCTCTATATAGCTCGACGCGTGGTGCGTATGGCCTCTGAGGATATTGGTAATGCCGATCCGCGTGGCTTGCAGATTGCGCTGGATGCCTGGAATACCTACGAACGCCTGGGTAGCCCGGAGGGGGAACTCGCTATTGCGCAGGCAATTGTTTATCTGGCCAGTACCGCCAAGAGTAATGCGGTCTACATAGCGTGGCACGAGGCGATGGCCGATGCCAGGCGCTCGGGTAGCATGGAAGTGCCACTACACATTCGAAATGCACCGACAGGCCTGATGAAGGATATGGGCTATGGCAAGGATTATCGCTATGCGCATGATGAGGAAGGGGCCTTTGCGGCTGGTGAGACCTATTTTCCTGATGAAATGGGCGAACGGGTTTACTACCAGCCAGTAGAGCGGGGCCTGGAGCTCAAAATCAGGGAAAAACTGGATCGCCTGCGCGAACTGAATCAGAAGTCGCGTAAGCAACGCTGATCAGGGGCTGAAAACAAAAACAGAGGTCTAAGCCTCTGTTTTTTTTTACGTCATATGTAAATATATCAGGGCGGCAGGATCTTGCTGACAATATTTAATACGCGGTTTGGCTGGATTGGCTTGGTGATCCAGGCATCGGTAGAGACTGTTTCGCCATCCTCCAGTTTTTCCTGCTCATTCTCGGTAGTCAGCATGCAGATTGGGGTGTAGGCATGTTCTTCCAGCTTTCTGATTTCCCAGATAAATTCGATGCCATCCATATTGGGCATGTTTAAATCGGTAATAATCAAATCGACCTGTTCACCGCTATTCAGGATAGCCATGCCTTCAACGCCGTCACCTGCAGTCAGGATGTTATAACCTGCTACTTTCAATACGGTTTTCATGACAGCGAGTATAGATTTGGTGTCATCAACGATTAATATGGTTTTTGCCATGTATTCCCTCGGTTAAATTCTTACTCGTACTCTATATTAGAGTTATTTTATAGTACTGCCTGTGTGCTGACCAGTTTAAATTTTAGTTTTAACTTTGGCGCATATGCCATAGTATAAGTCTCTGTGGTGTAAATTAACCACAAGTGAGGTGTTCTGGCTAGTATCAGGCAATGCAATCCTACTCTTGAAGCAGGGGTATTATATATTGCACTGGATATCGATAGTCAGTTTGTGCTGGTGGGCTAAAAAATAAAAATAATACTATCGTGTGGGCGCTATTTTATGCGATATTGCCTTATCCAGCTATAATTAAAATCTAAATAACAATACTCGTAAAAAATACTAAGAGGCAGAACAGGTTATGGCAAGTATATTGTTAGTGGATGATTCGGCATCCATGCGTGAAATGGTTTCATTTACCCTGAAGGGGAAGGGTCATACGGTGAGCGAGGCAGAAGATGGTGTAGAGGCGCTTGAGTTTGCCAGAAAGACATCAGTGGACCTGGTAGTAACTGATGTAAATATGCCGAATATGGATGGTATTACACTGACAGCAGAGTTGCGTAAGCTGGACAGCTATAAATTTATCCCAATACTAATTCTAACCACGGAAACCGGTTCTGTAAAAAAAGAACAGGGTAAGGTTGCCGGGGCGACTGGCTGGATTGAGAAACCTTTTGATCCAGATAATCTACTGGGTACTATCAATAGAGTACTTTAATAAATCACACAAATTACGTGTATATAGTATTTATATATATAGAGTATTCAGGCGTAATTGTTATTTGATTAATTTTGTATAAAAAAGAAGCAGCCAGATGGAATCAGAAGTAAACATAGATTTAAGCCAGTTTCATGAAGTCTTCTTTGAGGAATGCTCAGAGGGAATGGAGATCATGGAGTCTGGTTTGCTCAACCTGACGAGCGATTCAGAGCCTGAAGTTATCAATACCATTTTCCGGGCGGCGCACTCCATTAAGGGTGGCGGTGGTACATTTGGCTTTGCTGAAATTTCAAATTTTACCCATGGCATGGAGACCATTCTGGATGGAATGCGTAATGGTAATCTGCCAGTCACACCAGAAGTTGTTGAACTGCTACTGGCGGCGCTCGACTGTCTGCGGCACATGGTACAGGCCAGTAAAGACAAAAAACCGATCGATACTGAACTGGTAGCCGAATTACACGAGAGACTCGAAAATTTCACTGCCAGGACTTCGGGTGCTCCAGTATCAGAAACCAGTCAATCTGCTGCAGCCCCAGCTATAAGCGAGGCTGAAGAAGAAAAAGAGGATGTTTCGGTCTGGAATATTGCCTTTTATCCGCATGAAAATATGTTTTACACGGGTAATGACCCTTTCCGTCTTATTCGTGAACTTCAGGGTCTGGGTGATCTTGAAATTAACGTCAATTATGATCGCTTGCCGAATTTCGATGAAATGGATGCGCATAACTGCTATCTGGGCTGGGACATGGTGCTCAGGGGTGATGTCTCGCGAAATCAGATTACCGAGATTTTTGAATGGGTTGAAGATGACTGTTCATTAGAAATCACCTTGCAGGAAAAAGTGGCTGAAGCAGAAGTTGAAGATGTAGAGGCCGACGTGCAAGTGCGTGCAGCGGATGAACCAAGGAGTGGACGTCGTCGATCAGACAGACCCAGTTTTGCTAATCAGGAATCAACATCAATTCGAGTTGGAATTAATAAAGTCGATGGGCTAGTGAACCTTGTTGGTGAGTTGGTCATTACCCAGTCTATATTGAGCCGAGTCTGCAATAACCTGGGTATCGATAGAGATGAAAAACTGAGCGAATGTCTTGATCAGTTAGAGCGCAATACACGTGATCTGCAGGAGCAGACCATGGGTATCCGTATGTTGCCGATTGATTTCGCTTTCCAGCGGCTGCCTAGAATTGTGCACGACCTGAGTAAATCACTGGGTAAAAAGGTTGATCTTAAGTTCTCTGGTGAAACCACAGAACTGGACAAGACAGTACTGGAGAAAATTGGTGATCCACTGATGCACCTGGTGCGTAATGCGCTTGATCATGGTATTGAGCGTTCCGAGGTGCGTCTGGCTGCTGGCAAGAGCGAGAAAGGTTTAATTAGTATCAATGCCTATCATCAGGGTGGCAATATTATTATTGAAATCTCTGATGACGGTGCCGGACTCAACCCGGAAAAAATCCTTAAGAAAGCACGTGAAAAAGGCCTGGTTGATCCGAATGAAGAACTGACTGAAACACAAATCCAGAATTTGATTTTTAGTCCCGGTTTTTCTACCGCAGATGTGATTAGCGATGTATCTGGTCGCGGTGTAGGTATGGATGTGGTCAGGCGCAATATGACTGATCTTGGTGGTACTGTTGATGTCGACTCAATACCTGGAAGAGGTAGTATTTTTACCATCAGGTTGCCTCTAACTGTTGCTATTCTTGAGGGGCAGATGATTAGTGCCGGTGATCAGGTATTTATTGTGCCACTGTTATCTATCGTTGAATCCATCCAGGTTTCCGATAAAGATATTAATGAAGTGGCCAACCAGTCTGAACTTTATCCATATCGTAATGAATATATCTCGGTGATTCGTTTGCGGGAGATATTTAATATTAAGTCGGATGATGAACACGAAAACAGATCTGGCCTGTTAGTGGTCATTGATATTGGTGGTCGTCGAATAGGTTTATATGTTGATGATGTAGTTGGCCAGCAACAGGTGGTGATCAAGAGCCTTGAGCAAAATTACCAGCAGGTACCAGGTATCGCCGGTGCAACAGTGCTAGGTGATGGCGCCGTCGCCCTGATTATTGATGTGTTAGGTCTGGTCCAGGCTTCACAGTCTTAGTTAGTGGTAAAAGATCAGGTATGCGAACTATAGCGGTGATCAATCAGAAGGGCGGTGTTGGCAAAACGACGACTACTGCTAATCTCGCACATGCCTTGGCTATTAAAGGTCATTCGGTGACTGGTATAGACATGGATCCGCAGGGGCACCTTGCAGCGCACTGGGGCTGTTATAGAAAAGACGAACATGGCGTCGACCAGATATTACTGGGCGAAAAAATACTGCCCCAGGTTGCCATCGCAGCACGTGAAAGGCTGCACCTGGTGCCAGCAGGTGCAGGTCTTAAAGCTATTGAGCGTGGTGAGTGTGGAGAAATTGCAGTGAGCCAGCTAAAAGAGGCTTTGCTGCTGGCCGCTAATACACAGGATTTCGCATTTATAGATTGCCCACCTGCCTC
>JAOUPA010000116.1 GCA_029880105.1 Gammaproteobacteria bacterium | reverse complement strand
CTCATTGAGATAGACACATTCATCGATCACGGCCTGCAGAGCAGGCTCGAGATCGGTATCGTGGTTGATGCTGTAACGAATACTGTCACGTTCAAGTTCACGTCGCGCAAATGGACAGAAGTTGTGCTCGACAATAACGCTTTTAACCCAGCAGCGTGTCTGTTTAATAATGGTCGGCTCTTCATTCATGATGTTACCGACTTCGTCCCTATTAACGCGCCTTCGCGCTGTACTCTTCCACACCCTGTGAACGCAGGTACTCTTCGTAGTTGCCGGCGAAGTTAACCAGGCCTGTGTGCGTCAATTCGATAATGCGTGTTGCCAGCGACGAGACAAACTCGCGGTCATGGCTGACGAAGAACAGAGTGCCTTCATAATTTTCCAACGCAAGATTAAGTGACTCAATCGATTCCATATCAAGGTGGTTAGTCGGCTCATCCATCAGCAGGATGTTTGGTTTCTGCATCATCAGTTTGCCGAACAGCATACGGCCCTGCTCACCACCGGAAATAACCTTGACCGATTTTTTGATGTCATCCTGCGAGAACAACAAACGACCCAGATAACCACGCACGACCTGTTCATCGTCACCCGGCTGTTTCCACTGACTCATCCAGTCGAACAGGTTCATATCTTTTTCAAAATCGGCGGCGTGATCCTGTGCGTAATAACCAATCTTTGAATTCTCTGACCATTTTACGATGCCGGCATCGGCCTCAAGATCACCCACCAGGCAGCGCAACAGCGTGGTCTTACCGATACCGTTAGGGCCGATAATTGCGACACGCTCACCGACTTCAACCATCAGGTCAAATTTCTCGAAGAGCGGCGGCTCGTTTTCGTAATGTTTTTTCAGGCCCTCTACTTCAAGCGCGAGTCGGAACAGTTTCTTTTCCTGTTCGAAACGGATGTAAGGATTGATACGACTCGACGGTTTAATTTCAGTCAGCTCAATCTTGTCGATCTGTTTGGCTCGCGAAGTTGCCTGCTTGGCCTTGGAGGCATTCGCAGAGAAGCGGCTAACGAAGGTCTGCAGCTCGGCGATCTTGGCCTTCTTCTTGGCATTATCGGCATACATTCTTTCGCGTGCCTGCGTCGCAGCAATCATGTATTCATCGTAATTACCGGGGAACAGGCGCAGCTCACCATAATCGAGGTCAGCCATATGGGTACAGACGCTGTTCAGAAAGTGGCGGTCATGCGAGATGATAATCATCGTGCTCTTGCGCTCATTGATCACACCTTCAAGCCAGCGAATGGTGTTGATGTCGAGGTTATTGGTCGGCTCGTCGAGCAGCAGGATATCCGGATCGGAAAACAGCGCCTGCGCCAGCAATACGCGCAGCTTCCAGCCGGGTGCGACCGCACTCATCGGGCCGTTGTGCTGTTCCAGTGGAATATCCAGGCCAAGCAGCAATTCACCGGCACGTGACTCGGCGGTATAACCATCCAGCTCGGCAAACTGCACCTCAAGGTCGGCGACCTTCATGCCTTCTTCTTCGGTCATTTCCGGCAGGCTGTAAATTCGGTCGCGTTCCTTTTTTACTTCCCAGAGTTCTTCGTGGCCCATAATCACCGTATCGATCACGGTAAAATTTTCGTAGGCGAACTGGTCCTGGCGCAGCTTACCAACGCGCTCATTTTCATCGATAGAGACATTGCCGGAGGTTGGCTCCAGGTCACCACCGAGAATTTTCATAAAGGTGGACTTGCCGCAGCCGTTGGCGCCGATCAGGCCATAGCGGTTGCCATTACCAAATTTAACGGAAATATTTTCAAACAGTGGCTTGGCGCCAAACTGCATGGTGATGTTTGCTGTAGTAATCAAATGTCTGTACCGGAAGGGATTTTCAAAGCCGGGTATTATCGCATATTTTGCGCAATGACTGCATGCAGGATGCGTTATTAATGCTGAAATAGCCTAATAAGGCGTACTTAATTCAATACCCGCATAGACAGCAGTATCATTTTCATCAAAACGCAAGCCAGCTTTCAGTCCCATGCTCCATTGCTTACTCAATGGCATTTCAGTCAGGGCCCAGCCCAGCTGCCAGGCCGAATAGGAATCATCACCCTGGTAGATTATTTCAGGACCGTCGTAGGTATTGTCGTCATTGCGCGACAGGAATCTTGCCCGAGTCCAGTGCGCGCTTCGATCAAAGATATATTCAAAGTTACCGAGCATTTTGAAATCCGCTGACAGGCGCTTCTCCCCTTCCATCTGATATTTAAGACTGGTATCTGTACCTGCTGAGTCATTGCCGGGGTCATTCGGGCTCAGGCTGATGTCAGAACGAATTACTCCCAGACGCACATCCCACCAGTTATCCTCACCGGAACCGTGATAACCCAGTGCAGCTGACAGGCCTTTGATCTCGGCATCAATATCTATGACGCCTGCTGCATAGGAATACGTCTGGTAATCTGCCCACAGGTGCAGCACAAAACCATCGCCCAGATTACTGCCGGGCAGTGGCAGCGCAGTGCCAACATATAAATAGGTAGCAGAGTCACTGGTGACTTCCGCACCAGTCAGGAATAGATTCCCATCGGCATAGCCCGGTTTCGATAAACTGAAAAAACAAACCAACAACAGAAATTTAAACTGTTTGTGCATTGGTAACCTCTTCCTGTTCAATAGCATCAACCAGCTTATAAACATATAAAGTTGCGCTCGGGCTTTCCAGTGTCTCGACCAGCTCTACGGCCTTGTACAGATCAGGCTGAGGCATTCGCGAATAGGTTCTAAACACCAGCTGTTCATTGGCACGTAGCGGGATAAAAGTAATCACAATCGAACCATGTGTGTGCACGTCATGCGCAATCAGGCCCATCGAAAATTTTTTATCAGTATCCGTTTCATAGTGGTAACGTACCGCGCCCCAGAAATCTGCGCGCACCTGCTTGATAATTTCCTCTTTCCTGAATTTTTTGACCAGCCATTCAAACGGCGTCAATGACTGTTCGGTGAGATGGTGCAGTGTCCACTGCAAATCAGAACCATATAAAAACAGATCGAGTTCATCCTGGTTGTCATCTTTCTCCCAGTCAAAATGACAGCCAACCCCTTTCAGGTAACGCTCACCCTTATCATTCGGTGGTGACATCAGTTTTGCCGCGACGATACCATGAAAATTCATTTCACCGCCGGGCAGCGCAATCTGCCCTGACATGCTATCGCCTGCTGCCAGTTTTTCAGGAAAGGCTCCATAAAATTTACAACCAGACGACGAAATATTATCCACCGTCACATAGATGGTTTCACCATCCACGGTAATCCTGGCTGGCAGATTGATTGGGAAGCGATAATCGCTGCGCTTGAACATGCTGACGTTTTTGGTAAAGCTCAGCAATGAAAAGGCAATGCCGCTATTGATGAGCGCCCAGATGACATTCGCAACCACGCCTTCAATCGGCAAATAGCCGTAAAAATAATAAAGCACGCAGGCCAGTGGAATGGCAAACACGTTGACCGTAATCACCACGATCTGCGGCATCAGGATACGTTTATTGACCTGCTTCTGACTCAGGCTTTTATCGGTAACCTTGAATGAGCTTTTATTACCAAACCACGCCAGTGTTGCCCAGGCAAAGGCAAAGAAACGACCAAAGTTGTACTGCTCGATATAAAACATTTTTCCATAGCCACGGCCGACCTCTTCAAACACCAGGTAGCTGAGCAGGTAGTAAGGGATAAAGTGCAGCAAAAATTCTGAATTGAGTGCAGCAATCGGCATGACACCGGTAAACAACACAATCGCAGGCGCGAGATAAAATAGCCCCTTCTGCCAGCCATCAAAATAAGTCAGTACTGACGCCAGGTAATTTAAACGCTGCGCGATGGTCAGCCCCCTGGTTGTTAGTATGCCTTCCATCTTCCAGACCTGCATCGCGCCCTGCCCCCAGCGCACACGCTGGCTCAGGAACGGTGCAATATTAGATGGCGCAACACCATAGGCCATCGACTGCTGCATATAAATCGAGCGATAACCTTTTTTGTGCAGTCGAATCGAGGTGTGTAAATCTTCGGTGAGTGTGCCGGTAGCAAAACCACCGATGGAATCCAGCGCTGTTCTCCTGACAATGGCGCAGCTGCCGCAGAAAAATGCCGCGTTCCAGTAATCCTTACCGCGCTGAATCACGCGGAAGAACAGTGACTGTTCAGTCCAGACACTTTTGTTCCCCCGGGCCTGGCGATGCTGGTAGGAATCGAGATTATAAAAATCCTGCGGCGTCTGTACGAAGGCGACATTATCATCAGCGAAGTAACCAATCGTATTGGTAATGAAGTTTCGCTGTGGGCAGTGGTCGGCATCGAATATGGCAATAAAGTCACCATCACTGTGCTCGTAGGCGTAATTCAGGTTACCGGCCTTGGCATGTTCATTCGTGCCACGCGCCAGGTAGCGCACACCATACTGCTCGGCCATCGCCTTCATCTCGGGTCGATTACCATCGTCGAGAATCCAGGTAGTATGCGGGTAATCCATGTGCTTCGCCGCGATCACTGTCTTGCGTAGCAGGTCGACCGGTTCATTGATCGTTGGAATAAACACATCCACGGTCTTGCCTTCAATCACCGGTAGTGGATCACGCCGGGTCAGGCGCGCGACCATAAATACATGCAGGGCCGAACCGATTAAGCCGTATACTTCAGCCACGTACAGCGAAACCGAAAAAAACATGGCCTCGCGATTAAATGAACCCAGACGCCAGATAAGATACCAGCCTGCCACCATAAAAAAGGTAACAACGAGCAGTCGCCGGTAATGACCGAGAGGAATATAAGGTATCACAGCTGTTTTTAACTACGTAATTTAACGTATCCTTTGTTGCTATAGTTAACTGGCCTTTATCAGACGCATTATAGATTTTTTCACCCAATAAAACATGGCTTTAAATAACGATATCCTCAGCCAGGCCTTTGCCGAGCTTACCCCCGACCACATACTGGACGCCATCGAGGCCACCGGCATACAGTGTGACGGTCGTTTCCTGGCGCTGAACAGCTACGAGAACCGTGTCTACCAGGTCGGTGTTGAAGACGCCCAGCCCATCGTCGCCAAGTTTTACCGGCCGCACCGCTGGAGTGATGAGGCCATTATCGAAGAGCACCAGTTCACCCTGGATCTGGCCGAACAGGAAATTCCAGTTGTAGCGCCGCTCATAAATGTACAGGGTGAGAGCCTGCACAAACACGGCCACTACCGCTTTGCCCTCTACCCCCGTCGCGGTGGCCGCTCGCCCGAGCTCGACAACCCCGAACACCTCGAACAGCTCGGTCGCTTTATCGGTCGCATTCACGCGCTCGGCGCAACAAAAAGCTTCGAACACAGAACCACGCTCAATATTGAGACACTGGCAATCCAGCCGCGCGCATTTTTGCTGGAGAATAATTTCATCCCCGACTACCTGCTGGACGCCTACACCTCGGTAACACAGGATCTAATCGCACAGGTAGAACGCAGCTTTGAAAAGGCCGGTGATGTTCCCTATATTCGCCTGCACGGCGACTGCCACCCCAGCAATATTTTATGGACCGATAATGGCCCGCACATCGTAGACTTCGACGATGCCCGCACTGGCCCAGCGATTCAGGACTTATGGATGTTTCTTTCCGGCGATCGAGCCTACATGACCGAACGACTCGCCGACCTGCTCGATGGCTATACCCGGTTTTATGACTTTAATCCACGGGAGTTGCACCTGGTTGAGGCATTAAGAACACTGCGCATTATTCACTATACCTCGTGGATTGCCTCACGCTGGCATGACCCGGCCTTTCCCCGGGCGTTTCCGTGGTTTGATTCGACGCGCTACTGGGAGGAGCATGTGCTGGCCCTGCGGGAGCAGTCGGCGTTATTGAATGAGAAGCCGCTGGTATGGAGCTAAGTTTTTCTACTCATTTGCTTAAGCTGTTA
>JAOUPA010000115.1 GCA_029880105.1 Gammaproteobacteria bacterium | reverse complement strand
ACTTTCTTACCCGCAGAACGTTCAGAAGCCAGTGGATATACTTTTCCTACCGGAAATTTACGTTCAGCCAGTATTGATAGCATGGCTTCACCCACCGCACCTGTCGCACCAACTACAGCAACATCAAACGTCTTACTCATGTTTATTCACCTTTAAAAATCAAAATCGTTTATCGTCTTGAAGCTTCAGGAAGCACAAATTTCACTTATGCTTTCAAAGCCTCAAGTACTGCATCACCCATTGCAACCGTACCCACTTCTTCACAACCCTCTGACATAATGTCAGGCGTGCGCAGACCTTTATCCAGTACTTTGCCAACTGCATTTTCAATGCGCTCTGCAACTGCAGAATTATTCAGACTATAACGCAGCATCATGGCAACAGATAAAATAGTTGCCAGTGGATTAGCCACACCTTTGCCAGCAATATCCGGCGCTGAACCATGGATAGGTTCATACATACCTTTGCCATTTGCATCCAGCGATGCTGAAGGCAACATACCAATAGAACCGGTTAACATCGCGGCCGCATCAGACAGAATATCACCAAACATATTACTGGTAACCATGACATCAAACTGCTTGGGCCATTTCACTAATTGCATGGCTGCGTTATCAACATACATATGACTCAGCTCAACCTCGGGATAATCTTTTGCCACACGCTCCATGACCTCACGCCATAACTCGGATACTTCCAGCACATTGGCTTTATCAACTGAACATACCGATTTACCGCGTTTCATGGCAATATCGAATGCCGAACGACCGATACGCTCGATTTCACTTTCAGCATAACCGGCCGTGTTATAGCCATATCTTTCCCCGTTACGATCTTCTATTCCACGGGGAGCACCAAAATAAATACCACCTGTTAATTCGCGTACAATCATAATATCCAGGCCGGCCACAATTTCAGCTTTTAAAGACGAAGCATCTGCCAGTTGTGGATATAAAATTGCCGGACGCAAATTGGAAAACAGTGTCAACTCTGAACGCAAACCCAGCAGACCTTTTTCAGGACGCTTGTCACGGGGCAGCGACTCATACTGGGGACCACCCACAGCGCCTAACAAAATAGCATCAGATTCTCGTGCCAGTTTTAAAGTAGCTTCTGGCAAAGGATCACCTGCTGCATCATAACCGGCACCACCGACTGGTGCTTCTTCAGTGATAACATCAAGAGAACCTTCTGCCTTTAAAAAATCAATTAGCTTGACTGCTTCCGCAACAATTTCCGGACCAATACCATCACCGGGTAAAATCGCAATTTTCTGTGTCATATTAATTACCTTATTTCTTTATCTTTGCAATTCTGAAATCAGCACTCAAAATAACCAGGGCGTCACCTGTTTCATACGCTGTTCATAAGTACGAATATCATCAGCATGCTGTAAAGTCAGTCCAATATCATCCAGACCATTTAACAAACAGTATTTACGGAACTCATCAACCTCAAAAGCGATTTCATTATTATCTTCAGTAATAATTTTCTGCTGATCAAGATCAACCGTTAACTGGTAGCCTTTTTTACCATCGACTGCTTTAAATAAATCATCCACAACAGCCGCATCCAGTGCGATAGGCAATAAGCCATTTTTAAAACTGTTATTAAAAAAGATATCCGCAAAACTGGGAGCAATCACAACACGAAAACCAAAGTCGGTTAATGCCCAGACGGCATGTTCTCGTGATGAGCCGCAACCAAAATTTTCACGCGCCAGTAAAATAGATGACTGGTCATAGGGTGACTGGTTTAATATAAAATCTTTATTCACTCGGCGGGTTGAGTTGTCGATACCTGGCTCACCTGCATCCAGGTAACGCCAGTCATCAAAAGCATTAGGTCCAAAACCACTACGCTTGATTGATTTTAAATACTGCTTGGGAATAATGGCATCAGTATCAACATTAGGTCGATCGAGCGGTGCCACTATCCCGGTTAGTCTGGTAAATTTTTCCATTAAATGATCTCTCAACTATTCTTCTTTCTCGGTAACACGTTCAATGTTGTCCTGAATATTTTTACCTATTTTCTCCAGGTCCTTACCAACTCCTTCCAGGGTATTGGTACAGGCTGCGAGCAGAAAAAAGTTTATTAAAAAAAACAGATTAATAATTGTTTTCATCACGACACCTTAAAAGTTTCTTACATCGACAAAGTGACCTGCAATAGCAGCTGCCGCTGCCATAGCAGGGCTCACCAGGTGAGTTCGACCACCCTGACCCTGACGACCTTCAAAATTTCGATTTGAAGTTGAAGCACAACGCTCACCGGGTTCAAGACGATCAGCATTCATTGCCAGGCACATGGAGCACCCCGGATCACGCCATTCAAATCCGGCAGCAATAAAAATTTTATCCAGTCCCAGCTCTTCGGCGCGTTGTTTAATCAACCCGGAACCAGGCACGACTAAGGCCTGCTTAACATTCGCAGCGACTTTACGTCCTTTAATGACTTCGGCTGCCTGTTGCAGGTCTTCCAGACGTGAGTTTGTGCAGGAACCGATAAACACCTTATCAATGCTGATTTCATTCACCGGCATACTGGCACTGAGCCCCATATAATCCAGCGCTTTCTGCATACCACTGGATTTTACCTGGTCTACTTCAACTGCCGGGTCTGGCACCCTGTCATCCACTGCCACCACCATTTCCGGTGACGTTCCCCAGGTTACCTGGGGTTTGATACTGGCAGCATCAATGGTAATTTCTGTATCAAATACGGCATCCTCATCACTCACCAGCTGTTTCCAGGCACTAACCGCCTGATCCCAGAGATGACCCTCAGGTGCATATGGCCGTCCTTTAACAAACTCGATAGTCGTATCATCCACTGCAACCAGACCCACCCTGGCACCGGCTTCTATAGCCATATTACAGATCGTCATACGGCCTTCCATGGATAATTTACGAATAGCACTACCAGCAAATTCCATGGCATAACCCGTGCCACCGGCCGTACCGATTTTACCAATCACTGCCAGCACTATGTCCTTGGCCGTTACGCCTGCACCCAGGACACCTTCTATATTGACCCGCATATTTTTCATTTTTTTCTGCAACAGGCACTGGGTCGCCAGCACATGTTCAACTTCAGAGGTACCAATACCAAAAGCCAATGTTCCAAATGCACCGTGGGTAGCAGTATGGGAATCACCACACACCAGGGTCATGCCCGGCAAAGTGGCTCCCTGTTCAGGGCCAATAACATGAACAATACCCTGACGGATATCATCCATGGCAAATTCAGTAATGCCGAATTCACGGCAATTGGCATCCAGTGTTTCCACCTGGGTACGGGCAACAGGGTCAATAATACCCTGGTCACGGTGACTGGTAGGCACATTATGATCGGGTACGGCCAACGCAGTATCTGTACGCCAGGGCTTACGCCCCGCAATACGCAGGCCTTCAAAAGCCTGGGGAGAAGTAACTTCATGAACCAGGTGACGATCGATATATAACAGGGCTGTACCATCGTCTTCCATGCGTACCACATGGGCATCAAATAATTTGTCATAAAGTGTCTGTGCTGACATGCCGTATTCCTCCTAACTTAGAGGGAAAAGTCTATGCCTGAATAATACATAATACAAATTCATCTTTTTCATATAAACTATTCCAAACAGGAATAGGAAACTCATGTGGATATACTCAATCTCCAGACATTCATCAGCGTTAGCGACACCCAGTCATTCTCCAGGGCGTCAGAGCAGCTACATATTACTCAACCAGCAGTCAGCAAACGCATTTCAGCACTTGAACAGACCCTGGGCGTACGCTTATTTGATCGTATTGGTAAAAAGGTCCAGCTCACTGAAGCTGGAGAAGCCCTGTTGCCCAGCGCCAGACGTATCCTGGCTGAACTTGAAGAAAGCCGACGCGCCATAAGCAACCTTAGCGGCACGGTCAGTGGTAAATTGAAGCTGGGCACCAGCCACCACATTGGACTGCATAGATTACCACCGGTGCTGCGTCGTTATACAGCAAAATATCCGAACGTAGATCTGGATATTGAATTCATGGATTCAGAAGAAGCCTGCGAAGGCGTTTTAAAAGGCGAACTTGAACTGGCTATTGCCACCTTGCCAGAACAGACCACGACCAACCTGAGCACAGAGATCATCTGGCATGACCCGCTGAGTATTATGGTAAGCAGGGATCACAGCCTGACCAGTAAAAAAAGCATTTCGATTGCAGACGTGATTAAACACCCAGCAATACTACCCTCAACCGGCACCTTCACCCGCGCCTTGCTGGAACAGGTACCCGGACTGGACACTGAACGTCTACACATTGCCATGGAAACCAATTACCTTGAAACTATAAAAATGATGGTATCTATTGGGCTCGGCTGGAGCGTGTTACCCCTGGCAATGAAATCAGCTGACCTGGCAGTACTGGATATTGATAATTTCACAATGGAACGCCAGCTTGGTATGGCATATCATTCGGAACGTACCCTGTCTAATGCTGCCAGGATGATGTTGCAGCTACTAGCTGAACATCGTGAAATTTAAAATTTTACAGAATTCAGCTTTCTCCCGGTAAAAATAATGCATTAAATAACTACTAGTACTTTGTATCTTCAGATTTTACTTCTATATTTTATATACATTATTTACCTTGTATAAATTAATTAATAAGGAACACTCATGCCAGAAAATATATCTTTAAGCCGTCGTGAACTATTAGCCGGTGCCACAGCAGCGATCGCTCTCACAGGAAGCAGCCTTGCCTTTGCTGAACAAGATCATAAACATCATCATAGCAGCAACCCATATGAAGCGACCATTGATGCATCACTGGACTGCCTGAAAAAAGGCCAGGCCTGTCTTGATCACTGCATGCTGCTATTTAAAAAAGGTGATACATCGGTAGCTGATTGCGCCGATACCGTCAATGAAATGCTTGCCATGTGTTCCACTCTTTCCAAGCTGTCATCATATCAGTCAAAACATTTAAAAGCATTTACCAAAGTATGTATTGAAAGCTGCAAAGATTGCCTGAAAGAATGCCGCAAACACGAAGACAAACATCCAGAATGTAAAGCCTGTGCTGATTCCTGCCGAAACTGCATTAAGCAATGCGAAAAACTTGTTGCCTGAACCCGTAACTTTTCAGGCGGGCTGTTGCTCGCCTGATTTTTTTTAAGCCAGATAAAAAATCAGGATGACTTGATCTGATTATAAAAACCGTAATTGTTTTTACCTGATCGTTTAACCTGGTACATTGCCTCATCAGCACATTTAACCAGCTGATTACAATCTTCTGCATCATCGGGAAACAGGCTAATTCCTATACTGACTCCCACCTTAACCTGGCTGTTGTTTATCATAATTCCCCTGGATAAATCTTCAATAATCCTCTGCGCCACTACCGATACATTATTTCCATCTTCCAGGGCAAATAACATTAAAACAAACTCATCCCCGCCTATTCTGGATGCACAATCCTCAATACGAATATGTGATTCCAGCTTCCTGGCAACATCCTGTAATAATCTATCACCAACTTCATGACCATACTCATCATTAATGTCCTTAAAACCATCAAGATCCACGAACATAAAACCGACTTTTTTTTCATTCCTTCGCGCATAAGCGATTGCCACTTTTAAATTTTCTTCCAGCAGGTTTCGATTCGCCAGACCAGTCAGGGCATCATGTCGCGCAAGGTGCAATAATCTCTGGTTTGCCTCCTCAAGCTCAACTGTTCGTAATTGAACAAGTCCGGCCAGTTCTTCCTGTGAACGCTGCATTATTTTCTCAGCTTCGACTCGGTCAGTAATATCTCGCATAATACCTACCACTTTTACTTCGTTTTTCAACGGCATCCTGCTAATACCTATATCCACCGGGAAAACAGACCCATCCTTTCTCATGCCATACTGACTACGGATTATATCCATATTTAGTGCCTGGCCTGTTTTCC
>JAOUPA010000114.1 GCA_029880105.1 Gammaproteobacteria bacterium | reverse complement strand
TAGCATACAAACCATCTTTGAGAGTTACATTATCACTATCACGACAGTTGCCCTGTTCGCACAGGGTAATGCCATAATCGGTGCCACGTATACCAATGGTAGTAAAGGCCGTTTTTACCCGATAGTTCTTTTTGTTGCGTTTGCCAATCAGACCTGAAATGGTTTTAAAGCCACCTTTTAGCAGGCTGAAAATGCTGCTGCCGATGGATTTGTCTTCCTGCTCATATTTATATTCTTCAAAATACATTTCTGAATTCTGGCGTAATACGATCAGTGCACCATCGACCATTCTTAACTGAGATTTTGAGGTTGCACCGGATTTAACTGTGTCGCCCTCGATAATTTTTGAGCCGCGCTGCAATGGTCTGACTGAACCATCTTTTGCTGCAATAAGCCCACCATTGGTGTGAATGACATGTCCAATGTCATTTTCAGCAATGGCATTGCTGGAAAATAAAAAAATGCTTATCAAGAATGAATTTTTTATCCATATTGTTAAGTTTGAAGTATGTCTGGTCATGATTTAATCCTCAAAAATGTATTTAAGGGTGTCATTTCATTTCATAGTGAAGAGAAACGCTGAACTGTTTCCGATCATATGCATTTAGGGTGTTACTGGAATCATTTTGTATAAAACTGGCATCTGCGAGCAGGCTCCAGTTGCGAGATAGCAGCCAGGTGAAATTAAATTCTGCGCTGCTGAGATCGTCTTCTCTTAGAATGCCATTGATGTCTTCAAGTCCATATTGGCTGCTCTGGTAGTTAATGGAAAATTGGCCCGATGTCCTGGCTGAAGTGCTTAACATAGTGCCAACACGTGCGCCATAATAGTCACGCTCTGCAATCTGTCTGGCGATATCACTACTTCGCTCCGGATTGTCCTGAGCAATATATGTGCTGGCAAATAGCACCGGTGATAATGTAGTTTTGAAGCGGCGAGTAAAACCAATGCCAAGGGTGCTGGTGTCTACATTGCGCACTTCCTGTTCATTGAAGGCCTGCCTGGAAAACTGTAGAAATGCCTGTATCGTCGACAGTTGTGAGAGGTGTCTGCTCAAGTTGGTGTTGATGCCAGTCAGTTGGCGATAATCTTTAGTATCAATAGCAAATTGCTGCGCGATCAGATCTATTGAATAGCTGTCCTGGGCATGCAGTAGCCGTAGGCCGGCAGACTCGGTAAGAGTGCGAGTGTCTAGTTCGCTGTGGTCGCTATTTTGGTTCAAGCTGATATTGATGCTCGCGTTAAAAGATAATTTTGCTGTCACTGGTGTGCTGATACCATAATTTGCCCTGAACCGGGTGACACGGTCATTCTGTTCCAGTGCTGCGGAGTTGAGTTGCCCCGTTTGTCCGAGAAAAATAATAGTTGGATTGCTCGGACCGCTGTTAATGTTTGAATCGGTACCAAAACCTAGTTCAACGTAGGCTGTTGATGTGGTTTGATATCTGTCTTCCTGCAGGCGAATGCTGTCGAGATAGTAATAAATTTTTTCGCGCACAGATTCGGGCGGATTGTATTTCAGCACGATATCGAACTCTGCGCGTGATCGTGCGTATTCCTGGAGAATAAAATAACCGCGGGCCAGCTCGAGTCGGGCGGCGTGATTATTTGGCTGTGAAACCAGGACACGTTCCAGTGCAAAAACACCTTCGCTACTCTGGCCTATATCAATGGCGGCCGTGCCATAGTAATAATCAAAAACAGGGTCGCCTTCATTGTCTGACCGTTCGGTGAGTGCATAATCATATGCTGCCTGGCTATTTCCGGAATCAAATAACTGCTTGAGCCGGCCAATATCGATACCGGCTAAACTACTGCTGGAATAAATCACGGTAAGTATGAGTGCTATTTTCTGCTGCATGGTTAGTGTTCGTTTCGACCATGGTGTTCAACAGTTAATGGCTGATCAGAATAAACACGATAGCTGTGGGTCTCATCGGAAATGATACCGTAGATATAATAGCGGCCCTCATCAATAGTTGAGATATCCCAGAGAAAGTGATCATCATTGCCATTACTATCTTCTGCAAATCCATTTGCGATCAGGGTGCCATCAAAGCCGGTATTGTCATTATCATAATAAAGGCTAATGCTTGCATTACTGTTACTGTCAAGATCACGCCAGGCAATCATCGCACGTTGATTTCTCTTGCCGTCATTTTCTGTTTCAGGTGTTTTGAATGCCATATAAGGCATGCCACCACCATCGCCGATAACAATGGCGTTGTCTGAGTAATCGATTGATGAACTATTACCATCATCAATGATGGCGTAAATATAATAGACGCCTGCTGGAATCTGGCTGATATCCCAGAGATAACGATCAGAGTCGCCATCAGGGTCTTCAATAATGTCGAACGTAATCAGTGTACCATCTTCACCACTCTGGTCTGTATCGTAGTACAAGCTAATACTAGCGTTGCTATCAGGGTCGTAATCGCTCCAGTTAATTTCGACGAGTGAATTTTCTATGTTGTTGTGTTCTTCGTCGTTATCATCATCCTTGTCACTGTCATCATTATCAATGACGACTTTCTTAATCTGGATGGTGGGGGTGTCATTGATACCGTCATTATCAGCAAAGAACATGACAGGCCTCCCCCAGTCGCCAGCGAGTCCGTGTTCATCTATAGCACGAGCATGCCAGTAGTAATAACCACTTTCCATGAGCGGTGTACTAATCTGCCAGAAGGGACTTTCACTGATGCCAGTAGCGATTACTATAGCTTCGGAGGTTGCTGGATCTGCATTATAGATATTGAATTCATAACTCAATGTATCACCATCAATATCAATGGCGGGATAGACCTCCAGCGTTGGCTGTAAGTTACCTGTCCATGCATTGTCACCGGGGTTGAGTGCTGCGGTTATACCAGGCGCATCATTAAACTGGTTAACGAAGAATCGACCATTCGACCAGGCACTTTCAGCAAGGCCGTCACTGGTTTTTGTGCGCCAGTAATACCAGGTATTGTCATCTAAGCCATTAACTGACCAGCCTGTTGTTACTGATGTTTCCGCTATTGCGTCTGAGCTTAGTTTGCTGCTGCTGTCGAATGTGTTGACCTTATCCAACTCGAACAGGTAATAAACGGCTGATCCTTCGGGGTCGATAGAGTTGTTAACATGCAGGTCAGCATAAAGGGTCGTAATTTCACTGGCGTCGGCAGGGGCATATGTTACTGGTATGCTCGGTGTATCATTAATCGTATTGATAAAGATTACCGGTTCGCTACTACTGATTGTGCTCAGGCCATGTTCGTCAGTAGCAATGGCGCGCCAGTGATATAAATTATTTTCCAGTAGCGGAATATTTACAGTCCACGAAGTGGTGCCATTGCTGCCGGGTAATAGGCTATCAGATGCTGCGACTAAATTGTTATCAGCATAAATTTCAAATGTGTAACTGAGGGCGTCACCGTCAATATCTACGCTATTGGTCACTGACAGCACCGGGGTGAAGCTAGATACCCAGACCCCATCCCGTGGAGAGCTAATATTAAAACTTCCAGGTGCGTCATTGGCGATATTGACAAAGAACTGGCTGCTGACCCATGCGCTATACAAAGTTGCTCCGACAGCACGTGCGCGCCAGTAATACACGGTGTTATCTGACAATATTGTATCGACGATCCAGTTTAGATTTGCAGCTCTGGCAGACGTAACAAGGTTAGTCATGGTTGCGTCCTGATAGACTTCAAATTCATAACTCACCGGGAACCCTGTGTGCTGTTTTGGATTTGTTAGGATCAGCTCAGGTTGTTGTGAGCTAACTTCAGTATCGTCAGGCGTAACAATTTCAGGCTGTGCCGGCTGCTGTTCAGCGGTCGGATCGGTGCCGAAATTATATTCCTCAAGATCGGTGGCGCCATCACCGTCAGTGTCGGCTGTACCATCATGTGTCAGTGTATTGAAGAACAGCATTTCCCAGGTATCCAGCATGCCGTCGATGTCATCATCGGGATTGACATTCAATACGGTGAATTGGGTGATGCTTGATGATGTGCCACCTTCATCATCTGTGATTGTAAGACGGAAGCTCATGGCAGTGTTCTGATAGACCAGTGGCGTGATAAAGCTGGCAATGGCCTGCGTAGTATTGGACAGGATCACTGCAGGGCCACTTACTTGTGTCCATTGATATTTAATGATGCTGCCGTCGCTATCGCTTGATGTATAACCGTTTAGTTGGGCCAAAGTATTTTCATCGATAGTATTGATGTGAATAATTCGTGCGACAGGCATGATATTGACTGGGTTGACTGTGATGATGATATCGTCACTGTGAATTCCTAATTCATTATCGGTGACGGTGAGTCGGAAGCCTAGCTGTTCGGAAGTTTTTAGTACAGGTGTAGTAAATGTTGCACTTGCGCTTGAGTTATTGCTCAGTGTTACAGTTGACCCGCTAGTCTGTGTCCATTGGTATCGAATGATACTGCCGTCGCTGTCACTGCCTGAGCCTTTTAATGTAGCTATGCTTGCTTCGTTTACTGTGAAATCTGTGCCTGCATTAGATATTGGTAACGTATTAATGGCGAATACACCGATACTGGTTTCGGCACTTGAGCTTGCTCCTTGATCATCAACTGCGGTCATACGAAATTGTAGAATCGTCGGGCTATTCTGGGATAAAACGATGGGCGCAATGAAACTGGCAGTGGCTGTATTGGCGTTGATTATGTTTACGGCCGGGCCAGATAACTGTGTCCAGAAGTAGCGGCTGATAACGCCATCGACATCTGTGGCACTGCCTGCCAGAGTAACGCTGGTCTGTTCTTTGACGGCGAGGGCATTGCCGGTACTGACCACAGGTGGCTGGTTTGCTGCAGTAACTTTTTCAATATAAATAGAGCCGTTCTGTCCGTACTCACCAAAAAGTGGTTTGCAGACACCACCGAGGTTGATAATGTTGTTCTGCAAATCGAATGTGCTGGTATCGTAATAAACGGCAATACGTCCACCGCCACCGCCACCACCGCCATAGAAGGTAAAGCCAGATCCACCACTGGCTTCTATTGTACCCGTTCCTTCTAGTGTGCCAGCATTAATCAATATAGAGCCGCCACTACCTCCTCCCTGCGATGAGAAAAAGGTATTAAAGTTTTGTCCATTAGCGGTGATGTGCCCATTTAGCGTCAGTGTACTGGTGGTTAATTTGATCGAGCCACCGCCGTATGTTTTACCTGCACTGCCGATACCACCAATACCAAAATCAGTGGGTAGTGTTGCGCTGCCGAATACAGGATTGGTGGTGCCATTTGTTTCATAAACGCCGCCACGGCCACCATAACTACCACCTGATGCTCCTGTAACCGCTGAGTTGGGTAAATGGCCTTTGCCAGATATGTCAATACTGGAACTGGCGTCGATAAAGATTGTATTGCTAGTTAACTCTAACTGGGTAGCAGGGGAGAGAGAGTGTGTTAGAACTGCTCCATTGATCAGTTGTATTGAGTTGAATTGATGTGATCCATCAATGGTTAGTGTGCTGCCATTGACGATTAAGTCCTGGCCATCTAAAGCGGTGTCAGTGGCACCTATGGTGACCGATCGAATTAATTCAATGGAATAGGCAGTGCCGACCGTTGCCAGATTGATGATGCCGCCAATTAGAATATACCGTACTGATATTAGATAGCTTCTCAAAACGATAACCTCTGCCAACTAACCAGCTTGCGGACTGATAGTGGCTAAAAACAATAAGATGCACTTAAGTATTAAATAAAATACTTAAGTCGTTGTTTTATCTTTTTGAGAATTTAAAAAGCTTTCAGGAAGTTAAAGCTTTTTAGTTTGAGGTCATTTGTAGCAGGATTACCGATAATGAGTACCAGGAACACTTGCTTTGAATGATTATATAACCGAATAGGATTGAATTTCAAGCAGAAAAATCTACAGGGTTATCAGGAAAAATACAGTTAATGATAGTTTAGGATAGAATCGTGCGACGATCTGGATGCATTAACTGCGAACAGAAACC
>JAOUPA010000113.1 GCA_029880105.1 Gammaproteobacteria bacterium | reverse complement strand
ATTTTGCTATTAAAGCCAGTGACAGGGTTAACCTGTATCCACAATCAAAACACCCGGAAAATATTCTTCCTCTGGTACACTGCCAGACCACCCTGATCTCTGAGCCGCATTTCGTCCTCGATGTTCATCTCGGTAGACTCGCTGCATATCTGCGCATGATGGGTTTTGACACGCTCTACCGCAATAATTACGACGATCCAAGGCTGGCCAATATTTCAGCCCAGGAACAACGTATACTGCTTACCTGTGACCGACAGCTGTTGATGCGAAAACAGGTCAGTCACGGCTATTTCGTGCGCTCGCGGCAACCAGGGCAGCAGCTACTGGAAATAATGAAGCGTTTTAATTTGCATGAAAAACAGAAACCATTTACACGCTGTATGCACTGTAACGGCAAAACCAGGCCTGTAGAGAAAAGAGAAATAGAACAGCAACTACAGCCAAAAACCAGGAGGTATTACCACGAATTTTACCAGTGCACACAATGCAAAAAAATATACTGGCATGGCAGCCATTATCGAAAAATGCAAAACCTCATCAATGGTATTAAAACTCAGCTTTAGCCCGCCGCATACTTACCCATACTGTCTGTCACCTTCATAATATAACGACGGGTCTCGGGGAATGGCAAGTTCTTACGCAGATACCGGTAGAACTGATCGGGCGTAAGCTTGTTAATCTCACGGAAGGCAATGTTCTTATAATTACTATAGCTACCATGTTTAGATTTACTGTAACTACCTACAAAAGTTTTAAGTACATTACCCGCACCCGTATTATAGGCAGCAATGGCCGCTAACATACGCGAGCGTTCATTATTGATACCACCCAGGTAATCTGTACTCAGACGCAGCAAATAGGCAGATCCGAGTCGTATATTATTCTCAGGATTGTACAAATAAGTATCGCTCACCACCTTGTCCTTTTTATAGACATAACGGTAGGCGTCACGCGCGCCACTGGTAGGCACCAGTTGCATCAAGCCAAACGCCGGCGCAGCTGATCGTGCTGTTGGATTAAACATACTCTCGGTTTCGATTACCGCAAATACCAGTGGTGCCGGTACTTTATATTCAACCGAATACTTATTGACCAGAGGCTGGTACTGGCTAGCACGAATACGTATATGATCAGGCACCAGATTTAACTGTGCCTGGTAGACCACACGCGTCTTGCCATCAGTTCCCTTCAAGGTCTTCTTTGTTGCACCTGCCAATACATCATGTGCAAGCGTCTCATAGTCACCTGCTCCAGCAGCGCTACCATCCAACATACCAATCTGACCTGCCAGTAAAGATTCACCTTCAGATTTCGCAACTGGATGCTTAGCCAATTGCTGCATCGGTCGTTGATCACCACCCAACCGCATCGCCTTTAACAGCGTACTCTCAAGTTGCTTTTTTGCCTCGCTATCAGCAATCGATTTATCTACTGCGATTTCGACTTTAACCAAACCCTGCTCAAAATCAACCACACTTCGTTGATTTAAGGAATCGATATAACTCACCCAGTTAGTTTTATCAGGTACCTCATTGTCATTTCCCCAGACCTCACCAGTCTTGCGCAGGTACTCACCGAAAGCCGCCCTGATTTCAGCACGATACTCCTCAAATTCATTTTTTGATTTTACAAATCCTGCATTCTGCTGATTCTTCCAGTCCTCAAAACCAGCAGCATAAGACAAGGAAGCAGCTGCCAGTAAACAACCCGGAAGAAAATACAAAAATAATTTAGAAACTCGCATACATATCCTGTTAATAACAATATCAATCCTTGTCGGAACCACCATCCAGCATAGCCTTCAAATCCGCAAATGGATTAAACGTTGCCGAGCTTCCCTTGCCACTATCATCAGCAATATACCCCTTATGCGCCTCTTCCTGACGCTGGTGTTCATTATCGTGGCAATACAGACACAACAACTCCCAGTTACTGCCGTCTGCTGGATTATGGTCGTGATCGTGATCACGGTGATGCACTGTCAACTCATGCAGATTTTTACGATCGAATTCACGACTACATCGTCCACAGATATGCGGGTACATTTTCAACGCCTGTTCACGATAACCCTGTTCGCGCTTATCCTGCTGACGACGTGATTCTGCAATCAATTTATCTAATTTATTACCTGACACCTGAAAATCTCACTACTTTATTTACGAGAATAATTATTTATTGAGGCATAACAACAATATAACTAGTGCTTTGTTGCCTTGCCGCTACCTGCCTTGATACAAAAGACAATAAAAAAGGCATTCCAGTTATCATAGCCTTCGACATCATCAATATTCTCAAGATCCGTATTATTTTTCAAATAGGCCACCGACTTATCAATATGTGCATCATCAAAACCATTCAGCTTGATCAGGTCAATCGCCGCCTGCGATGGTAGCCACTCACTCAGTAGTTTACTCATAACTGATAAACAACCTAACTACCAAACTCATTGGCCATGGTATCAACAATGCCACGAATCACCGCTATAAAATGATCTATTCCCATCTGGTTAGATTCCTTTCGACAGGCATTCATCGCGGAAATCGCAGTATTAATCGCCGCATGATAATTGCCCTTTTCAACAAAGGCCATAATGAACTGCGTCTCCGCTTCAATATCCATAGTCTTGCCTCAACTGAAATACCTTAAAGAAAAATTCGCCTTAATCAGTTTTAATGACAACCAGAGAAACAGCAATGGAAACAGGATGGTTTGCATCGTAAAAATCACTATCAGATCGATAATATGGTTGGTAAGGTTTTCAACCTCGGCCTTTAGCTCAGCCACCCGTTTATCGACATCAAAGGCATCAATTGTAGAATTAATATTTTCGGTCAACGCCTCATACCAGCTTATCTCTTTGCTCTCAGCAGACACCGTGGCACTCTCCTTACTGATTTCAGTAATCGCCTTATCCGTAGACTCCAGTTGCTGAGTTGATTCCGTATACATTGGCTCAAGAAATGCCTGGTATATCCCCTCACTGGTCACCGCCATCACTGGAATAAAAAATCGCAGAATCACCAGAAAACCAACGACTCGAACTGAAATATTTTTTAACATATCAGGCATTACTAAAGGCTTCCAGACAAACAGCAATACCAGCAATAAAGAGGCTGCAACTGTTATAGAAAAATAAAACGAAGAAAAAATCGTCAACAGAATAGACTGGATACCCAACGAAACCGTACAGATCAGCATCACCCAGGAGAAACGTTCAACCAGATCATTCGCTGGATCGAGAATCTGACCAGGCGTCAGCACTACACCAACCCCTGCTGGCTCCAGCGCCACCTCTGTACCCTGTACAATTGAAATCGCACCATTCAGGCCCTTGGCAATAGCAAATGAGACCAGCGAACGTTGAAAGCCTTCATTGGTATATTGCTTGCCGTAGTTATCAAAGGTTTTGGAAACCGAAAAGAATGCTAGCAGCAACAGCAATAACGTAGCCAGAATTTTGGGGTAGTTGGTTTTGATGAAGGTCATTACCGTCTCCACTCAATAACTTCCTGACTATCTTACCGCGATACCAGTGTGAGCAGAAATATTAGTGTTCAACCCCATAAACCACGCGCAGGGTAAAACTCTTACCTGATGCAATACTGACTGTATCGTCGGCGGCATTCGCCGATTCAACACACAACATTTTAAGGTAACCATTTTCACCAAGGTCACCCATCTTATCGGCCACTGCCTGCCAGGGGTTCCATACCACCGTCGATTTGCTACCCTGTTTTGTGATTCTGAGCTTGCGCTTGCCATCATCAATCATTACATCATCTGGGGTCCCCAGATAGACACGATCAACTTCACTACCAATAGTCACAGCACCCAGCTGATTTTTACAGGCAAAACCATCGGTCTTGTCGAGGTAATCCCTGCCTTCAAGCCCCAGGACACGAGTGCAACTAACATCGTCCACCGCAAAATAGGTATGTAAGGCCTGGCCGATGACCATGGTCTCATCACTGTGATTAAACGTGGTCAGTTCCATAGTCAGTGTTTTGCCGATGGTCAGGTGATACTCTGCCGTCGTCGATAGTGGCCACATCGCGCGAAGGTTGTCATCTAGCTGAACCGTATCCAGCCTGAACGTTATCTGTGTCTCACCTGAAGATAGTTGTTCAGTCGCCACTACCTGCCAGTTAACAGTACGTGCAAAACCGTGCGCCGGAAACGAGCTATTCTCTGCATGCGCACCAAACCAGGGCCAGCAGATCGGAATACCACCACGAACTGATTTACCCGGTGCAAACTTTGCCTCGGTGGATAGCCAGATTACTTCATCCTCACCTGCAGGCACCCAGCTGAGTACATGTGCACCCTGTAAACTAATTCGTGCGCTGGCCAGGCCATTCTTCACCTCAACCACTGGAATGCCGCCTTCACCATTAACAAAAGCAAGCCGATGTCCCCCGTGCTCAAAAGAAAATTTATCATTCAACTGTGAAATAGCAGGCATATTCATAACTTAACCACCCGGTAAAAAAATTGAAATAACCGAGGCCTAATAGCCCTGGCGTAAAAAAGAGGCCAGCGCAATTACTACGCTTGCCAGCAGAAGCGTCACAGACAGAAGCATCAGTGCCTCAGCCATGGTAATACCAAAAACAATCTCCGGGGTATAACCACAGGCCCGGTGCACATAAAACACCGAAGGCAACCACTCCTCCAGCGCCAGCCATGCTGGTAGACCCAGGTCAAAACCACAGTCACCCTCAATAAAACCACGTTCCGTCCCCAGCAGAAAATAACTACGCTCAACAAAACCCAAAGCTACCAGCGCCACCGAGAGTTGTGCCGCCGAATTAAGCAGCTGGTTACGCCTGACAAACAGTCCAATAAAAGCGATCATCACCAGCAATAATACCCACATACGAATCTGGATACACAGAAGACAGGGTAACTCATCCAGTACGTACTGATAAAATAACGCCACTGCCAGCAAGCCAATGCCAATCAGTATCAACGCCAGCCAGTACCAGAGGCTATGTGACAGAGTTTTGAGGTTTCTCAAGATGGATGTAACCATATTTAAGTACTTTTTATGTTGCCAAGGAACAAACCAACCAGTACATCTTAAATCAAAAGGGCATAGTTTTGATTACAATACTAAAGACTTTTATTTTCCGGGTATAATCATTTTAGTTTACTGATGCCCTTTCATGCCTATGTCTTTACTTCATGCCTCTCATCGCACTACCCTGCTCTACTGTAGTATTTGCCTGTGCTTGGCGACCTCACCGGCATCCATAGCGATGAGCCGAAGCCAGGAAACCCCCTCAAATCAAACAGTATCACAACCTGCTGATATTGACCTGACAAAAGCCAGCAAATTCATCAGGCAATATCAAAATCGTGACCCCGAAGCGGATGCACGTGCCGCGATCGAGGAAGGTGATTTACGGCTACTGGGTTTTGCCCTGCGTGCTACCAATGTGCCAGGTGTGGCGACTGAAGACAGACAAGTAGCTATAGAGACTTGCGGCGTGCATTTTCTGGAAGGCTTTGGCGATATATTACACAAGGGCGATGATATATCAATACGTCGTCAGGTGTTTGAGTATGTCAAACATTATAACGCAGTGATGGTCGCAGCCTGTTTGAAGAAGCCTTGATTTTATAAATATGTAGATAGCCTGCCTGCATACTGATGCGATCTGGCACTATGGCAACATAGTGGAACAGGCAACCATAACAATGGCAATCATATAGGCCAGAACCCTTCCTCAATAGTTGGCCTGTGCTTAGTTGTTCTTCGTGGTTATATTTGAACAAGCTAGAACTACTAAAAGCTATCGACGCAACCTGAATAGCAACGGTATCAAAATCAGCAATAACCACTGACTACTGAGCACACCACCACCGCCAGCACCGGGTGGTTCAATTTTATAGCTTGCACTTAGGGTGTAACCCGAGTTGCCTCTATAGGTTTGAAAACCATTAACAATTAGATAGTAGGTTCTACCTGGCACCAGATTAGTATCGAAGTGTTCAGTCGGAGTAAAACCATCACTTATCTCTACTATATTTCCGTTGACGTCGATAAGGATTAAATACA
>JAOUPA010000112.1 GCA_029880105.1 Gammaproteobacteria bacterium | reverse complement strand
ATTT
Source organism: Gammaproteobacteria bacterium (assembly GCA_029880105.1). Classification (GTDB taxonomy): domain Bacteria; phylum Pseudomonadota; class Gammaproteobacteria; order SZUA-229; family SZUA-229; genus LH-M37. The sequence continues at coordinate 6,093 of JAOUPA010000112.1, read as the reverse complement.
TTCAGGTCAACCCAGAGATTTTCAGTGCTATCTATCGCACTGGTAGAGCTGGCAACAACAGTATTACCGGCAGTGACATCGATTAGCTGCAAATCAAGATTATAAAGTGCATCCAGAGTAGATATCTTTACATTCCACACGAGTGCGGCTTTTAGTTTTTGCCCTACGGCGGCACCCGTAGTGAAGTTGTAGGTAGCTGTTCCATTGGTACCCCCCTGGCCACCAAAAGCAGCATCATAATCGAATCCAAGATTGCTGATGTTTGAACCACTATCTTCGCTGCTATTCTGCTCGCCCGCATTGAGAATGTGGTAACTGTTATAGATATTGAGCTGTCCGGCACCAAAACGTTTATCCAGTCCATTACTAGTTTGATTGGCGACATCTACACGATAATCGGTAATATCTAATGGATTTGCTGCCGGATTAGTATTCCCCGATGTACGCCTGTCTGCACCCGCCATTAAAATCGCCTTGATCGTCTCTGATCGTTCCGCGTTATAAATAGTGTCGCCATTTCGGTTAGTTGTGCTGCCACTGCCTGATGACAGTGTTGGATTGCTGTGCGCATGACCAACCAGCAAAGCTGCAGCTGAAGCAATGCGTGGTGTCGCACCACTCAAGGTTGACTCCGGTGCTAAAATATCTGCACGCGCACGACCTGCTGCATAAATACTGCTGAGCGCCTCGGTGACAGAGCCCGCACTGACGGGTACGCTTACTTTGATCGCATTAAGGCTGTCCGCCAGCAGATGTGTTGTTGTCGGAGTCGTGTTACTCGATGCTACCTGGATAAACTCGTCAGTGCTAACCACATAATCAACGTGACGGAGAATTTCAACATTACTCGTAACATTACCCGCATCAGAAATCCAGCTATGGTTTGCAACACGGGCAGCAGATACACCTGGAGCTCCATTCGGCCCAGAAAGAAGAAATCCAGTTGTCATCCAGTTTATGGCTTCGTATAGATCGATATTAATAATAGCGGGTGTCGTCGAATAAGTATTGCCAAAGAATAGTCGGCCTACGCTAGTCGCATGCGCAGAATAACCTGAGGAACCAGTCGTTTTTTCTACAAAAGTTTTTCCAGTGAACTGGGCATTAGCCGGATCAGGTATCCATGCGCCATTAATTGATGATTCAACAAATGCAGCCTGAACACCTGTGCCATTAGGTATCGCTGTACCCAGTTCAATTTTCAGACGGTTATAGTCAATATCATCAAATGTGGCTGCCTGCACACCTGAGATAGCCAGCAATCCTGAAAAACAGACTATAAAATGAAATTTTTTCATAGATACGAACATTCGGACATTACATCGAGTAACAATAACAAAACAAAGCCCCTCATGAAACCTGAAAAACAGCCGTTAATACTAAAATATCAACTACTTATCTGAATACTAAAAATATTTTTACCTGTTTTTACGCTGTAGACCGTTAGCCAGCAATAAACATAACGTCCTCAGTTCATCCCAGGCACTACCCGGCTCAAACCCCTTGCTGACACCTTCGATTTTCATACAGCGTTGTAACAGGGAGCGCAGGGACTTTTCCGTATGACGGGACAGGCAGCCCTTGAATAGCGGCATACGATTACTCCATACGCCGGAGCGGCTGAACAGGTAATCGGCTGAGGAAGGGTCGGCAGCCGCCAGGCACAACAGGCGAATTTCTTTGGACAGTGCCCAGATGATAGCCAGCGGTTCAATGCCTTCGGCGTCGAGGCTATTCAGGATCCTGATTGTTTTTGAGGCATCACCTTTAAGCGCGGTATCGACCAGTTCAAAGGCACTAAAGCGGGAGTTTTCGGTGATGGCCTCGCTGACATTCTCAAACGTGATTTCGCCTGGGCCGACGAACAGGTAAATTTTATCAATCTCCTGGGCTGCTGCCAGCAAGTTACCTTCAACATGCTGACAGACATAATCAACTACTTCAGTGTTCGGTTGCATACCGCGTTGCTGGAAACGCTGGCGCACCCAACCTGGCAGCTGGCTACTATCAACCGGCCAGCACTGAACCACCATGCCCTGCTTATCAATCGCCTTGAACCATGCGCTGTTTTTTGCGCTTTTATCCAGCTTGCCCGCAGTAATCAACACGACTGTATCTTCCGCCGGCCTATCCAGATACTGTTTGATAACCTGGCTTCCCTGTTTGCCAAATTTGCCTGAAGGAATGCGCACATCGAGAATGCGCTGCGATGAAAACAACGACATCGTTGCAGCTTCATCGTTAAAGTCCTGCCAGTCAAAACTGGCATCAACCTCAAATATCTCGCGCTCGAGATAACCCTGTTCACGGCAATTAGTACGGATAAGATCGGTCGCCTCCATAACCTGCAAAGGCTCATCACCACTTACCAGGTAAACAGGGTAAATCTGTTTAGCTACAACTGCTTTCAGTTGATCTGGGCGAACATTCATTTTGAATTATTGCGTTTGCGCTTCAGGAAATTTAATTGTACTCAATTGCCTGAGCACTATCTGTGCAGCATCTTTGCGCATATCTTTCTGCAGAGCATTTTTTTCGTGCTCAACGGCCAACACACTTTCAGGGTCAAACAATAAATCTCTTTTTAGCTCGAGTGTATTTGCCTTTATGATATCAGTGTGCTCATTTGAGACAGGAGCCTTTTTTAATTCGTAATGAAACTGATAACTCAGTTCATAATTACGGGCGCGCCCCAGACTATCAACGGCCGCCACACGCTGATTCATTTGAGCATTGGTAATTGTCAAAATCGTTTTCGCCTCTATCTCTGAACTTGCCAAGGCATTTTCATCGATGGCTGCAATCGATGATTCGAGTTCACGATTGAGCTCATTATCATTGCCGTTCAAATCAACAAAAACAGGCGTAATACTGTTCGGCAAGGTAAACACCCCTCTGAGGTGAAAACCACAGGCGGCCTGCACGCAGGTCAGCACCACCAGCACAAAAATAAAAACCGTTTTATGCAAATAGCGGTGCGATTTCATCAGCCAACAACCAGGTTAACCAGGCGACCAGGCACAACGATTACCTTGCGTACGGTCTTACCTTCGATATGGCTGATGACTTTTTCGTCGGCCAGCGCCAGTGCCTCGACTTTGTCCTTGTCGGCATCTGCAGGCACGTTGATTTTCGAACGCAGCTTACCGTTGACCTGTACCACCAGCTCGATGGAATCACGCACCAGTGTCGACTCATCCACCACTGGCCACTCGGCATGCAGGATATCCTCGCCGTAACCCAGCTCATACCACAGGGCCTGTGTGATGTGAGGAGCGACCGGCGACAGCAGTCGCAGTACAATAGAGAGCCCTTCTCGCTTAATAGCCACCATCACATTCATGGACGGCTCATCCAATTTCATTTTTTGTTCGATATCAACTACACCAGTAATCTTGCTAAGTGTATTCAATATCTTCATGCAGGCTGCGATCACGGTATTGAACTGGTACTTACTAAAATCATACAACGCTATGTTCAATATTTCGTAAATCTCCCGGCGAACACTTGATTGCTCCTTATTCACTTCCAACCAATTGATATCGTCGGCAGTATCTGAAAATGATTTAAACAATTCATTTGTCTCGGCAGAGAAGGACCACAGGCGTTTGAGAAAACGATGCGCACCTTCTACCCCGGAGTCATTCCACTCCAGGGACTGCTCAGGCGGTGCCGCAAACATCATAAAGACGCGGGCGGTATCGGCACCGTAGTGGTCAATCAGTGCCTGGGGATCGACACCATTGTTCTTCGACTTGGCCATCTTCTCGATACCGCCGATCTGCACCGGCTGGCCATCAGCTGTCAAAACAGCTGACTGTGCACGCCCCTTGTCATCGGTGGTCAGCTCGACATCAGCTGGATTGAACCACTGCTTGCGGCCATCGGCGCCATCGCGGTAGAAGGTAGGCGCAACCACCATGCCCTGAGTCAGCAGGTTCTTAAATGGCTCGGTTACCGAGGTCAGGCCAAGGTCACGCATCACCTTGGTCCAGAAACGAGAATACAGCAGGTGCAGGATGGCATGCTCGATACCGCCGATATACTGGTCTACCGGCATCCAGTAATTGACCCGCTCGTCGACCATGGTGGCCGCATTGGGACAGGTATAGCGGGAAAAATACCAGGACGAGTCGACGAAGGTGTCCATGGTATCGGTCTCGCGGCGTGCAGCAGCACCACACTTCGGGCAGGTGCAGTTGAGGAAGGCCTCGTATTTGTTGAGTGGGTTGCCGGAGCCATCGGGCACGCACTCCTCGGGCAGCACCACGGGCAGCTGGTCGTCGGGCACCGGCACATCACCGCAGTGTTCACACCGGATCATCGGAATCGGTGTACCCCAGTAGCGCTGACGCGAGATACCCCAGTCGCGCAGACGCCAGGTCACCTTTTTCTCACCCAGATCCTTTGCGTTGAGGTCTACAGCAATGGCATCGACCGCCGCATCGAAATCGAGGCCATCGTATTTACCAGAATTAATACAGCTACCGTGCTCGGCATAGCTCTCCTGCCACGGTTCTGGCGTCTCATCACCCGCCGTGGTGCGAATGACTGCCTTCACCGGCAGGCCGTACTTGTGGGCAAAGGCAAAATCACGCTCGTCATGGGCGGGCACTGCCATCACCGCACCCTCACCGTAGGACATCAGCACATAGTTGGCGACCCATAGTGGTAGTTGTTCACCGGTCAGCGGATGCGTAACGGTAAGGCCGGTGGCCATACCCTTCTTCTCCTGGGTGGCCAGCTCAGCCTCGGAGGTACCGCCGTGCTTGCAGTCCTCGATAAATGCTGCGAGTTCCGGGTTATTCTGCGCCGCGTGCAGTGCCAGCGGGTGTTCGGCGGCAACCGCAACGTAGGTTGCACCCATCAGGGTGTCGGCACGGGTAGTAAACACCCACAGGGTGCCGCCACCATCAATCTCGTGTGGGAAACCGACGCGCACACCAAAGCTCTTGCCGATCCAGTTGCGCTGCATGGTGCGCACCTGCTCCGGCCAGCCGTCGAGCTGGTCCAGATCGGCGAGTAGCTCTTCGGCATAGCGGGTAATCTCCATGTAATACATCGGGATTTCGCGCTTCTCGACCACTGCACCAGTGCGCCAGCCTCGGCCATCGATGACCTGCTCGTTGGCCAGTACGGTCTGGTCGACCGGATCCCAGTTCACCGTGCCGGTTTTCTGGTAGACGATGCCCTTTTCCAGCAGGCGCAGGAACAGCCACTGGTTCCAGCGATAGTAGTCGGGTTTGCAGGTGGCAACTTCACGCGACCAGTCGATACCAAAGCCCAGCGACTGCAGCTGCTTGCGCATGTAATCGATATTGCTGTAGGTCCACTGTGCCGGCGGCACACTATTGTTCATGGCTGCATTCTCTGCCGGCAGGCCAAAGGCATCCCAGCCCATCGGCTGTAGTACGTTCTTGCCGAGCATGCGCTGGTAGCGGGAGATTACATCACCGATAGTGTAATTACGCACATGCCCCATGTGCAACCGGCCACTGGGATACGGGAACATGGACAGGCAATAAAACTTTTCCTTGCTGGCGTCTTCGACAACCTTGAAGGTGTTTTGCTCGTCCCAGGTTTTCTGGACTTTGGATTCAATTTCCTGCGGGTTATATTCTTTGTGCATTATGGCTCTTGTAATCAACAGTTCGTCAGATACATCCGCATCACGAACTTTTCTGGTCTATAAATATAAGGACGAAAGGATACACGAGCGCTCAAGGCAAGGAAACTAAAAAGCCGCATAGCCGAACCAATTACGCTGGAAAATCATGACATCTAACAAGCAATCACCCTATAACCGTCTGGTTGAAACTTATAACCAGATGATGGCACACATACGCGAAGCCTTTGAAAACACCGACACCTCCGACCTGACCCTGCAAAAAGCGCTGAACAATGCCAAAGAACAGGCTGTCCACCTGGGCGAAGTCACCATGGAAGAGGCGCATGAAATCAGCGAATACATCAAACGCGATATCAACGATGCCGCCGAATACATGATGGAGACCAGCGCCGAATTCGGTGACTGGCTGATGTTAGATATTGAGATTCTCGAACGCCAGATCATCGATATGTTCCTCTCGGTGG
>JAOUPA010000111.1 GCA_029880105.1 Gammaproteobacteria bacterium | reverse complement strand
ATTGTCTTTGGCCCGCACATGGAAAGTTTTATCGATGAAAGTGAACTGCTGACTGCAAAACAGGCTGCCGTGCAGGTGCAGTCTTTTTCTGAGCTGGCAACAGTCATCGAGTTATTGCTCGACAACAGGGCGGCACGTGTCGAGCTGGAAGATAATGTAATACAGACGCTGCAACCGTTTGCCAGTATCGTCAATGATTATGCGGATGTGATTGATCAAACCATCAATCAGTAAAAACTAGACCTTAGTGTAACCCTGCAACAACTGCTTCCAGTCTTCCTCGTTGAAATAAAAATTTCGATGGAGTGATCTGAATTTCAGCAGGGAACGCTTCAGTCGGGCGAGGTTGGCTGCCTTCCACGACTCGCCCAGGTAACGAAACGCACCCTTGTCGAAATCAATTAAGTAAATCCTGTCACTGCTGAGCAAAATATTCCTGGCATTGAGGTCGGCGTGGTAGACATCCTGATTATGGAAGCGCCGGATACAGCTACCAACCGCCTGCCATAAATCGTCATCGAGTTTTGTCTGCATCAAATGATCGGCCAGCGTGGTAGCCCCAGAAATTTCTTTTGTTACCAGCGCGGCGCGAAAAACCAACCCGGCACGCTCGGCACTGGCGGCAACCGGAACCGGTGCAGGTAACTCGAGGGCCTGCAGACGGTGCAATAGCCGGAACTCCCTGAAGGAACGTGTATGCTCGACATTAAAACCAAAATAACGATCTCCCAGCAAGGAGGCGATCATGCCACCACGCAGATAGCGTTTGAGCACCAGGTCAAGCCCATGATAGTGAAAGAACCTGGCCTGCGCACGACCTATCGCGGTATTGGTTTTTTCTGGCAGTGTTGATGATTTGGCATCTGGATCAAACAGGGTCTCATCCGGATTATCTATCAGCGAAGCATCATATAGGATATGATGTTGACCACTGCTTTTAATTTTTATTTTTTCTAATGACACTGTCACAATTTAGTCCATCAAAACCGCCAAAAAATCTCTGTATCCTACGCCTGTCTGCACTCGGTGATATTACGCACAGCCTGCCAGTTTTGCGAACCCTGCAAAAGAACTGGCCGGACACCGCCATTACCTGGATTATCGGTAAAACCGAGTACCAGCTGGTCAAAGACATCGAGGGTGTTGAGTTTATCACCTTTGATAAATCACAGGGTCTGGCTGCCTATAAAGCAATACGACAGCAATTGAAGGGACGGCACTTTGATATTTTGCTGCACATGCAATTATCAATACGCGCCTCGGCGATCAGTTATTTTGTCTCTGCCGACATCAAGCTGGGTTTTGACAAGGAACGCGCCAAGGACTTCCAGTGGTTATTTAGTGACCAGAAAATTCAGCCTGCATCAACCCGCCAGCACGTGGTCGACAGTTTCATGGAATTCACTTCGTACTTTGGGCTGAAGCCGGTGATGGAGTGGGATCTGCCTGTTGCGGCAGAAGCCAGTAAAGGCCTGCAACACAAGCTGGATAAGAATGACCAGAAAAAACTGCTGGTGATCAACCCCTGTGCAGTCGCCAAGTCTCGTGACTGGCGTGACTGGACGGCGGAGTGCTATGCTGCCGTCGCCGATTACGCACAGCAGAAGTTGGATATGAAGGTGGTACTGTGTGGTGGTTCATCAAGCCGCGAACAGAATGTCGCCAGCACCATTTTTTCACTGTGCCGTGAAAAACCGGTGAACCTGGTCGGCCAGACCAGTATTGCCGAACTGGTCGCACTGCTTGATCAGGCCAGCGTCGTGATCGCCCCGGATACCGGCCCAACACATATCGCCAATGCATTGAATACACCGGTAATTGGCCTGTATGCCGCGACCAATCCACAGCGTGCCGGCCCCTACCGCTTCCAGCACCTGGTAGTGAACCACTACCCAGAGGCACTGGAAAAATATTACGAGCTAAGTATTGGCGACGCCGCCTGGGGGCAGCGCATCCAGAATGCAGAGGCCATGGGGCTGATCAAGGCAGACGAAGTTATTAATAAGCTGGAAAAGGTCGTTGAATCTTTTTAGCGATAGAAAAATTACTCATAAGACAAAATCTCTTTATTCACCCATGTAAAACAAATATTTACACTGAAAAAAAAGATTCAGTTTTTCTGAATATCGCAAAAATGTAATGCTTTTCCAAACCCACCAGAAATCCATACAGCATCAATAATTATTTCTTTGATACGCATCAATATGATTACGCACACCCCGTGCGAACATTTAAATTGAAGCGTAAGCTATTAATTTGAAAGAATATTTGGAGGCCCATATGAAACATTTTCTTCATATTGTGGTGTTGATTCTTTCATCATTGTTTTTGGCTGCCTGTTTTGGTGGTGGAAATGGTGGCGGAAGCATTCCAACTTACACTATAGGTGGCACAGTAAGCGGTCTTGAAGGCACAGGACTGATACTGCAAAACAACAATGGCGATGATCTTGCTATCAGTAGCAATGGTGATTTTATTTTTGTTTCAAACTTGAAAAATGGAAATAATTACACCGTCACTGTACTGACACAGCCTAACTCACCAGATCAAATCTGTGGTGTCACCAATGGCAGTAGTACTATCACCGGTGCGAATGTGACGAACATATCCGTAACGTGCTCAAAGGTTCTTCCCTTATACAATACTAATGGCGTTGACTGGAATGATTATGTTCAGGGAAGTGACATTGCAAATGCTACCGACATAACCTGTGTCTCGGAAACTGATACTGCCTGCCTACATGGAGGAGAGATACGTGTAGTAGAGATTATGGGCGAAACCTCGTGTACAGGAATAACAGCCTCAGACTCACTTGGTGCTTTTGACTGGATCTGTGATGACAGCACTGGCACAGTCAGGATTGTCTCCACAGGACTAAAGAACGGCAAAGGCCTGTCGGATCTCATCGACTTCACCTCACCTGGCTGGAAACAAAATAGTCTGACCACATACAAAGATACTGTTGAAATCGAAACGACTGCATCGGCAGTCTGGTGGACTAACCCGGTAGTAACAAATACCACGGGAGGTGAACTAAATGTTGCCGGCACAGTTTACGTGTTATCAAGCAATACCACTGCCACCTATAGCCTTTGGGCAGATGGCATTGCACTGGTTGCAGCTCCGGGAGTTGTCATCAACGGCTCTCCTAGCCCAAATGCCATCTACATCATAGATGCCTATTTTTCCGATTTTCTCTGGGTCGAGGGAATGATAGTCAACGCGACTGGGTTTAATGGCGGCCTTCTTTGGGATCACGTAGATTTCTCAGTAATACGGAATCTCACGGCTGAATACGCGGATACAGGAACTTTTAAAACCGGGATCTATGTTAACAACTCATCGAACAATAAACTCTTAAGCATAACTGCCAGCCATAATGATGGCGACGGCGTGTTTATTGGTGGCATTGTGTCTGGCAACGTATTATCGAATATAACCGCAAACAGTAACGGGACTAATGGTCTTGTTATTAGCGGTACTGGCACTATCCTCTCAAACATAACTGCTAATAATAATGGAGCTATAGGACTCACTCTTGCTGGAACTTCTGACAGCATTCTCTCCAACATAACCGCAAACGCTAATACTACCGGGATTGAGTCAGGTTCCAACGCTACACTCACCAATGTGACAGCCGGCTATAACACACGGATCGGGATCAATATTGGAAGCAACAGTAAGGTCTCTAATCTAGCTGCCATCGCTAACGGAGAAGATGGAATCATTATTGGCTATAGTTGCACGATCTTGAATATGACTGCCAGCAATAACGCCTGGTCTGGAATTCGTTTGGCGACCTCCTCTAATAATAAACTCACAGCTGTGAGAGCAAATAATAACTATGTTGGTATTGATCTCTGGTCATCCTCAAACAATGTATTCACAGATCTAACAGCAAGCAATAATTCTATCGGTGTTTATCTCACTTATTTATCAAACAATAATGTGATTTCTGGCGTGTCCGCGAACAACAATTCATTCGCGGGGATTAAGCTTGAAAATTCCTCTGATAATATGTTTTTGAACATACTGACCAGTAATAACAACAGTGGAATCGTCCTCGACGGAACCTATTGGGCCCCTTTAGACAACAATACTTTTTCAAATACCGTTGTCAGCAACAATACCTGGTCAGGAATTTACCTCAATGAGGTTTCAAACGGCTATTTCACAAATAGCCTTATGGTTGGCAACAATAACCTGAACTGTAATGTAACTGGTGGTACAGACTCCGGTCTTGTACATGATACCTGCGCTAATAATGGGCTATCCGATGCATTGCTCACCATTGGGGTCGACATCACTAACTCTTTTGTGGAAAAAATCACGGTGGACGACACTATGAATACAAGTGATGCTAATGGAACTGCCAACATAACCGACTTTGCCTCAAGTTTTGACTGGACAAGCTTTGAAAATCTATATCGATCATGGGGCAGAGATGGTGGAGCGTTCCCTGATGCGGGCAATCAAGGCTTACTAGGTTGTAGTAATATTTCAAATGCATCCGCATATACAAACCAGACGGACTGTGAAGCAAATGCAGGGATATGGTCTGGTAATGCCCATATATGGGACTGGTCACTGCTAGCAGCAGACACTGTAGTCAAAAGCGTTCTTTCTCTACCCACAGGCAACGAGACAATCACGCATACATGGTCTTATCCAGGCAGTGTGACCATGCTCCGCAACACTGTGGAAGTAATGGATGATGGCATAGGTAATGAAAACACCCTATGTGAGAGCGGTGAGACATGCCTGTATACACCGAACATAGGTGCCTATCAGGGACACGGCAACCTTATAAGTGCGGGTAGCATTGGCACAGGTGGCTCGCTTGAGAACATAACTCTGATGAAGTATCAGACCAATGGTTATTAACCTGCTTACTTTGTATATAAGACGGATTGAAATACCCTGTTTATTATTTACACAAAATCAACTTAACCCACATTACCGACAGCTAACGTACTGCGGGTTGCGGTACTGCTGCCAACTGTCATCCCCGCGTTTTTCAATCGAGAACTCGTCAGCGACTTCCGCCTTGTCACTGAGGTAGCGGGCAACCAGCCTGTCACCTTCGATATCGATCACCAGTGAACCTGCCTTCATCATGGAAACCGCCATCGCGGGGTGATTCATGGCTGCCCTGTCGACCTTGGAAGAAGCACCCGCGACGACATACACCGTACCTGAATGCGAGGCGCCTTTAGGCTTGAGGAAGTGTGCGTCCCGGCCTTCGGTGCCGTTCGATACAATGTACTGCTCACCAAACTGGGTAGAGTCGCCATAGTGGCAGTCGATCAGGCGGGAACGCTCATAGCCATGGCTATGACCAGACAGCACCAGGTCGACGCCGTACTGCTCTAGCACAGGCAACACGTATTCACGCATTTCGACCATGCGACCATCGCTATCGGCTTCATTATCGGAGTCGTGCGAACCCTTGCTGTACGGCGGGTGGTGGAAGACCACGATCAGCCAGTCCAGCCCCTTATCTCTGCCGCTGCCTTGGTATGCCTCGAGGTCGCGCTTCAACCAGTTTAGCATATCGCTACCCGGTTCGCGTTCGCTATCCTGTGAATCGAGCATAATGGTGTGCACATTGGCATAATCGAATGAATAATAGTGCTCGGTACCGGAGGCAACACCGCCCGATTCAGCCTGCTCTGGCAGCGAGAAAATATCGAAAAATGCCCGGCGGCGCGCGTCATGATTACCGTAGCCCGGCCAGGGTGCAATATTCTTCAGGATTTCCGAATAGGGATCAAAAAAACCAAAGCGATATTGCTGATTAGAACCCGAGCGATAGGCGTTATCACCAAGCAGAGCCCATTGGTCCAGATAGGGTTTGCCTTCTCTCGGGTTAGCCTTAACCCAGTCCTGCATGGCATCACGCACGGCCCATGCCGTCTTACCGGGCTGGCCAGAATCACCGATCACCCAGAGCCTGACCGGGGTATCAACACCTGTTTCGGGTGTGGTCATAAACCAGTTTTCTGTACTGGCGGCATACTTCATGACCTCTGGATTACCCACCGCGTAGTAGTAACGCTGCCCCGCCTGCAGCCCGGTCAGGCGCAGTTCGTGGGCCTCACTGGGCACTTCCTCCCTGATTTCCTGATCCAGGTTGTCGGGGCTGGGACCGTATTGCAGCACGCCAATTTCA
>JAOUPA010000109.1 GCA_029880105.1 Gammaproteobacteria bacterium | reverse complement strand
AACAGGTTGTTAAACAGGATGAGCTAGATGCAGTTATCAAACACAGCTTGCAAGGACGAACTAACAAGCAGGTTATATTGCGTGGCGATAAAAATTCAAAACTGGATTTAACTATTAAGGTCATGGATGCAGCTCGCAAATCCGGTGCCGAATCACTTGATATTATTACTGATCAGCCATGATGCATGTGAGTTTAACAACAGAGCAGGGTGTAAACACGGTCGCAATAGCTGTATCAGTGTTATTGCATTCGATCCTGTTTGTACAATTAACAGATCCTGATATCAATAGTCAGGCACAGGCGCCAAATTTTTCTACAAAAATCTCACTTAACCTGATGCCACCGCAAGATTTACTTCCTCAGCTAGTTAAGGCAGATATACCGACACCGAAACCTGAGCTTAAGCAGAAGCCAGTAGTAAAACCAGATGTGGTGTCAAAGGCTGTTGAAGTGGCTGCCGCGGTTGTTCCTGAGCAGGCTGTTGCCTCCAAAGTGGCTGAGGAGGTTCAGCATGGGCATCTGGACGATGCCGCACCCATCAGGAAACATTACTTGAATAACCTGCTGACGCATATTGAGGGTCATAAATATTACCCGCAGTCTGCGCGTAACCGGGGTATTAACGGTAGCATCGAGGTGTCTTTTGAATTGCTCAGTAATGGTGAGATAAGCGATTTGAAAGCAGTTGGTGGGCCAATGGTATTGCGCAATGCAGCAAAGCAGGCAATTGAAAGTGCCTTACCATTTCCAGTACCGCCAGAAGAAGTTAATTGCCCTTTGCAGGTGAGTTACGCCATGCAGTTCCAGTTAAATAATTAGTTAGATCAAAACAGAAATTACACAATTAAATATTAAAAAAGAGGTAGTTGTTATGAAGCATAAGAAATTGTCGGTTGCGTTGCCCGCTGTTATGTTAATGGGAGTAACGACAGTCTATGCAGAAGATGCTGAAAAAAATCAGATAAACCTGGGTGAAATAACGGTTACAGGTACACGTGAAGCGGCACTCAAGGCTGAAACGCCTGCAACTGTTGGAACAATTGATAGTGAAGAAGTTGATAATGTACGACCCTCACATCCTTCTGAAATTGTGAGCCGCATACCTGGTGTGCATATTGCCGTGACTGGTGGTGAAGGTCACACTACGGCGATTCGCCAGCCTCTTGGTACCTCACCTTTATATCTCTATCTGGAAGACGGTATTCCTACACGTTCTACAGGTTTCTTTAATCACAACGCCCTCTATGAAGTCAATGTGCCACAGGCCGGTGGCATTGAAGTTAACAAGGGGCCTGGTACCGCCCTGTATGGTAGTGATGCCATTGGCGGTGTTGTTAATGTTCTGACCCGACCATCACCACTGGAGGCAGAGGCTGATATTAATGTTGAAGGTGGCAGTAATGGATGGCAGCGCTTATTACTGACTGGCGGCAACAGTAATGATACCGACGGCTTCCGTGCAGATATTAATCTGACGCATACAGATGGCTGGCGCGATTCAACTGAATATGACCGAGTTGGCAGCATGCTTCGATGGGATCGAACTATGGAAAGTGGTGCAACATTAAAAACCATATTGACCACATCGAATATTGACCAGCAGACCGCAGGTAGTTCGCGTCTTTCAGAAGCTGACTATTACGTTGACCCAACCATCAATTACACGCCGATCTCGTATCGAAAAGTCGAGGCCCTTCGTTTGTCGACAGCATATGAAAAAGAGTCCTCCGACAGCCTGTTGAGTCTTACCCCTTTCTATCGTCACAACCGCATGGAGTACATGCCTAACTGGTCTTTTGGTTATGACCCGGCAATTATAGTCACAGAGAGTGACTCACTAGGTATGCTGGTGAAATACCGTAAGGATTTAGAGGGTGATAGTAGAAGTCGGATTGTTGCTGGTATTGATGTTGATTACACGCCGGGTGAAAGGCTTGAAAATAATATTGATGCGTATAAAACAGGATCTATTTATACCTCCTATGTTATGGGTGAAGTTACTTACAACTACGATGTTACCTATGAAGGCATTTCGCCTTATCTGCACTTTGAAACCTCACCAAGTGATCGACTGAGAATCAATGCCGGATTGCGTTATGATCATATCGGTTATGACTACACTGATAATATTGCCGGTGCGCCGACTACATACAGTGTTGACTTTAATGGCACAGTTAAAAACCGTGTTTATAACCGCCCGACTGATACCGAGGTTAGTTTTTCGCAGCTGAGTCCAAAACTGGGGGCTACCTATATATTCAGTGATGACCTGAATGGGTTTGCATCCTATCGTCGTGCCTTCCGTGCGCCATCCGAAGGTCAGTTGTTCCGCCCGGGTTCGAGTGCAGCATCACTTAATCTTGAGCCCGTTAAGGTCGACAGTTATGAGCTCGGTCTGCGCGGACAGGCAAGTGAGGATACGGATTATGAAATCTCGATCTATCACATGACCAAGAAAGATGACCTGGTGACCTTTATCGATACGGTTGCTGTTACTCAATATACAGTTAATGCAGGCGAGACCAAACATCAAGGAACTGAACTTGGGCTAAATACAAAGCTTGCTGAAGAGCTAAAACTGGGATTAAGTTATTCCTACGCTATACACACCTACGAAGACTGGGTAAGCTCTGGTAAAGATTACACCGGTAATGAAATGGCAACAGCACCGCGTGAAATTATAAATACACGTTTAAACTGGTCGCCCTCATTATTAAATGGCGGCAATGCTGAGCTTGAATGGGAGCATCTGGGTGATTACTGGATGGATAATGAAAACACGCATAAATACAATGGCCACAATCTGTTAAATTTACGCGCCAACTATAATGTCGATAAAAAACTTGAAATCTATGGGCGTGTCATGAATTTGACGGACAGGTTATATGCGACCAATGCCTCTTTTTCTTATGGCAAGGTTGAATATGCACCTGGTATGGCACGTGCTATTTATCTAGGGATTAACTATAGTTTTTATTAATCATTGATCAGGGGAAAATATTGTATGAGCAAAGGACTATTGCTGTGCCGTCTATTAATAATATTTAGCCTGGCAGTTAGTGTAGAAACTATTGCGGTGGATCATCAGCATAATAACCATAGTGCTATGGCTAGTAGTGGTCCATGTGACAAGAATTTTGTTCCAGCGCTGAGTTGCGCCAATACACCAAGTGCCGTTTTTGATAATCACGGCAAGCTATGGCTTGCCTGGGTGTTTGGTGAACATGTCTATGTTAGTCATTCTATGGATAAGGGTAAAACTTATAGTGCGCCAATCATTGTAAACCGTGTGCCAGAAAAAATTTATGCAATGGGTGAAAATCGACCCAAGATAGCCATTGCTAATAATGGCCATATTTACATTTCCTGGACACAGCAATTGCCGGAACGTTTTAGCGGACATATCCGTTTTAGTCGCTCTGTTGATGGTGGTAAAACCTTCTCTGATCCGATTACCGTTAACGATCACCTGGCTGTTACCAGTCACCGGTTTGACGCACTGGGTGTTAATAAAGATGGCGTTATTTATCTTGCCTGGTTAGATAAGCGCGACCTGCTGTCTGCAAAAGAAGCTGGGCGGCCGTATAACGGTGCTGCGATTTATTATGCCGTATCAACGGATGGCGGTATAACGTTCCATGCCAATAAAAAAATTATCGATAATACCTGTCAGTGCTGTCGTGTAGCGATTTCCATGGATACAGATCAGCTTCCCGTTGTCTTATGGCGGCATATCTTTGACGACAATATTCGTGATCATGCCCTGGTGAAATTTGATGACCGTATGGAAGCAGGTGAGGTGGTACGTGTTAGTCGTGATAACTGGCAGGTTGACGCCTGTCCGCATCACGGCCCTGATATTTCCATTGCAGATGACGGTATCTATCATCTTGCCTGGTTTAATAATGCAGCAGATCGCCATGGACTTTTTTATGCAAACACACACGATCAGGGTAAAAGTTTTTCCGAGCCATTAAATTTTGGTAACTACACCGCACAGGCGGCACATCCACAGGTTTTAAGTCAGGGTGAGACAGTGTTTGTTTTGTGGAAAGAATTTGATGGCAAACAGGCGTCACTGATAACGATGAAATCAGTGGATTCAGGAGCGACATGGAGTGTGCCGAAAATATTAGATACAACCACAGGTGAAACAGATCATCCCTTGCTTATAGCTGATGGTAATGATGTCTATGCGGCATGGCATCGTCGCGGCCATGCCTACCGGTTATTTCCGCTATGAAATCTTCCTGGGTAATAATTAACAGTATGTTCAGGCGATATATATTTTTAACTATACTAATGTTTGTGAGTTCTGCTCACTCGGCGACACAGGACATCAGGCTATTCCAGCCAGGTAGTTATGCGCAGTTGCTTAAGCAGCAGGAAAGCCAGTCGTTTATGCTGGTGTTCTGGTCGCTGGATTGTCCGCCCTGTTATAAAGAACTGGCAATGCTGGCGGAAGAAATCAAAACACAGCCACAGTTAACGCTTGTACTTGTTTCTACCGATACACCTGACGACATCAGTGAAATTCAACAGAAGCTGGCTCAGTTTGGCTTTAATAATGTCAATGCATGGGTGTTTGATCGTAACAGTGCACAACAGCTACGTTATGAAATAGATCCTAAATGGTATGGTGAGCTGCCGCGTAGTTATCTATTTGATTCCCGACATCAGCGACAGGCAATCACGGGTATTCTCAAAAAATCATTACTGCAGAGTTGGGCAGATATGCAGGCCAGGAACGATAATTTCTAAATAATTTTTTATCAAATTACCGATATTGCACTTTTGAGAACGACTTTCATTTAATCGTCGCTCCATATTTGCTAAGATGCGCCTCCTTTCATCGATCCCTATGATAACCGAGGTAGTGCATGTTCCAGTTAGGCTGTCAAAGTCGAGTCTGTTTTAAAAATGAAATTCTCTCAGGCCTGACTGTGGCGCTGGCACTGGTGCCTGAAGCGGTGGCCTTTGCCTTTGTCGCCGGCGTCGAACCACTGGTAGGACTTTATGCGGCCTTTATGGTGGGGTTGCTGGCATCTATCTTTGGTGGTCGTCCGGGTATGATCTCTGGCGCAACTGGTGCCATGGCCGTGGTTATGGTGGCGCTGGTCGCGCAGCACGGTGTTGAGTACCTGTTTGCTGCCGTGGTGCTGACTGGTCTTATCCAGATTTGTGCAGGTATCCTGCGACTCGGAAAATACATTCGTATCGTGCCACACCCGGTGATGCTGGGATTCGTTAATGGCCTGGCGATTGTCATTTTTCTTGCGCAGATACAGCACTTCCAGGTACCGGGTAGTGGAGGACAGTGGATGGCCGGCAGCGACCTGGCCATATTTGCGAGCCTAATCATGCTCACTATGGCCATTATTTATTTCCTGCCGAGACTGACCTCGGCTTTTCCTGCATCGCTGGCGGCGATTATTGTGGTTTCACTGCTGGTGATCGGCCTGGACATCAATACCAATACCGTTGCTGACCTGGCCTCAATCAAGGGTGGCTTCCCCGATTTCCATATTCCCTCGGTGCCATTTGATTTTGAAACATTGAAAATTATTTTTCCGTATTCGATTGTACTGGCGGCCGTCGGACTAATTGAATCACTGCTAACACTAACCTTAATCGACGATATCACCGGCACCCGTGGACGTGGTAATCGTGAATGTGTCGGACAGGGTATCGCCAATACCGTCACAGGTTTCTTCGGTGGTATGGGTGGCTGTGCGATGATTGGCCAGAGTATGATCAATGTGAACTCGGGTGGTCACCAGCGTTTGTCCGGTGTCTCGGCAGCACTGTTCCTGCTGATGTTTATTATGTTTGCCTCCAGCCTGATCGAAATGATACCGATGGCGGCGCTGGTTGGTGTTATGTTCATTGTTGTGCTTGGCACCTTTGAATGGTCGAGTTTCCGCATCATGGGCAAGATTCCTAAAAACGATGCCTTTGTGCTGGTGCTGGTATCAGCGGTAACGGTCTTTACCGACCTCGCGGTTGCCGTGGTTGTTGGTGTTATTGTCTCGGCACTGTTCTTTGCATGGGAACATGCCAGCCATATCAACGTAAAGAGTTACGATGATACAAACGGTTCACGTATTTACGAGTTAAATGGCCCGCTGTTTTTCGGCTCTGTAAAAAATTTCCTCGACCTGTTTACACCCGCAGATGACCCGGATGATGTCATTATCGAGTTCCAGAATTCACGCG
>JAOUPA010000108.1 GCA_029880105.1 Gammaproteobacteria bacterium | reverse complement strand
CATAAATTCAAACATAAGCGTTCACCTCTGTCTGTTTGTTATTATTATTTGATCCGGTAAAACACCGGGCTAATTTTAAAATTTTTTTCTTTACTATTGTTATTAATTTTTTCATTAAAAATTCCCCTGAAACCAACTTTTCATCCTGCCAAACACCCCCTTCAAACCACCCTCCATCATGATATGACTTGTTCCCAGATTGCGATGCTGATTACCAAACAGCAACAATCCAACCCCCGTAGCATGAATAGGATTACTCACCACATCAGATAAGCCTGTTACATACTGTGGCAGACCCAATCTAACTGGCATATGAAATATCTCTTCTGCCAGATCAATCACGCCTTCCATTTTTGAACTACCACCAGTCATGACAATGCCGGCAGCAATAATTTCTTCGAAACCACTCTTACGTAACTCTGCCTGAACCAGTGTCAGCAATTCTTCATAACGAGGCTCAACTACTTCAGCCAGCGTCTGGCGCGATAATTTACGTGGTGGCCGGTCACCCACACTAGGCACCTCAATTGTTTCTTCGGGATTGGCCAATTGGCGTAACGCACAGGCAAACTTGATTTTTATTTCATTGGCATATTGCGTTGGTGTACGTAGGGCAACAGCAATATCATTAGTAACCTGATCGCCGGCAATAGGAATGACTGCTGTGTGTCGAATAGCGCCATCTGTGAATACAGCAATATCTGTAGTGCCACCACCAATATCAACCAGACAAACACCCAGCTCTTTTTCATCCTCGGTTAATACCGAGTAACTGGAGGCCAGTTGCTCAAGAATTATGTCATCGACCTCAAGGCCGCATCGACGAACACACTTAATAATATTCTGCGCCGCGCCTACAGCACCTGTAACCAGGTGAACCTTGGCCTCAAGGCGAACTCCAGACATGCCAATAGGTTCACGAATACCTTCCTGATTATCAATAATAAATTCCTGCGGAAGGATATGGAGCACGCGTTGATCTGCCGGAATCGCCACTGCCCTTGCTGCATCAATCACACGGTCGAGATCACCACTGGTCACCTCTCTTTCACGGATCGCGACAATGCCATGCGAATTAATACTCTTGATATGACTACCAGCAATACCCGCATATACCGAATGAATTTGACAACCTGCCATCAATTCTGCTTCTTCAATCGCACGCCTGATTGACTGCACCGTTGATTCAATATTAACGACCACACCCTTCTTCAGACCGTAGGAAGGATGAGAGCCAAGACCGATTATCTCGACATCTCCCTCAGGTGTTATCTCCCCAACAATTGCCACCACTTTAGATGTACCAATATCCAGACCCACTATCATTTTCTCTGATCTTTTGGTCATATTCTTTACACCTCTCTCACAATTGCATGCATGCTGGCAATATTATTTTTTATACGCATAGCAAACCCATTTGGATAACGCAGGTCAATGACTGCAATATTATTCAAATCAAATTTATCGATACTTGAGAACACCCGAACAAATCTTGCCAACCGTTCATCTGCATTATCACGCCCCAGCTTTACCTCTATTTCATCGGCAGACTCGCCCGAAATAAAATGAAGGTGCCATGCACGACGATTATCCAGTCTTAAGTCCACGATCCTGAAACCCATTAATGAAAATTCCTTATCTATCTCTGCTAAGAATGACCAGACTTTAGTATGCTGCCCTTCTGGGCCTTTTAATCTGGGCATGGATTGTGCGTTATCTATCGTCTCCGGCCTGAACACCTCACCATGGTCGCTGATCATGGCATCATTATTCCAGTAAGCCACTGCATGCTTTTCTGTTACCTTTATATAAAGACTTGATGGCCACTGTCTACGCACTGCAACATCATCAACCCAGGGCAGCGCCAGCAACGCCGTTCTTACCTTATCGAGATCCAGTGAAAAATAACCACCATCAATCACCGCTACCACTTTTTCTCTAAAGTCATCACGAGAAATATTTTCAAACTTGCCTTCGATCTCAACTTTCTCAATAGGTGAGAAATTGTTGAATTCATAATCCACGCCACCCCAACTGATCACAGCCAGCAAGACCGAAGCAATGGCCAGGTAGCGAAAACGTCTAGTCATAACTCGCACCTTTCAGGATTTCAATTACCAGTTGCTCAAAATTAATTCCCGCCTGCTTAGCAGCCATCGGCACAAGGCTATGATCAGTCATGCCGGGCACCGTATTTACCTCAATTAACCACGGCTGTTTTTTATTATCGATCATAAAATCGACACGCCCCCAACCACTGGCACCAACGGCATCAAAGGCACCTGTAATCATTTGTGACAGAAATTTTTCATCGTCCACATCCAGGCCACAGGGACAGATATATTTCGTATCTTCAGCCTGGTATTTTGCATCGTAGTCATAAAATAGATGCGACGTCTCCAGACGAATCATCGGCAGGACACGACCATTCAATACTGCTGCAGTATATTCAGCACCATGAATCCATCGCTCAGCAATAACTCTGCCACCACAGTCTTTTGCCTTCTGCCAGGCCGCGAGCATATCGCTGTCTTTTTCTACTTTACTCATACCGATACTTGAGCCTTCTAGTACCGGTTTTATAATCAATGGCAGACCGCCCTGCTCTATCGCCTGCTGACAATCAGCCTCGCTATCCAGTATCCAGTACTCGGGGGTTGGCAAACCCGCAGCCTGCCAGATCTGCTTGGTACGCAATTTATCCATGGACAGTGCTGACCCCAGAATCCTTGAGCCGGTGTACGGAATATCCATGGCACTCAGTAGACCCTGCATAGTGCCATCCTCACCACCGCGACCATGCAGAGCGATAAAGGCACGATCAAAATGATTCTGTTCGAGCACGCTCGCAATATCGTGACCAACATCAATACCATGGGCATCAACACCCTGAGCTTTTAATGCTTTTAAGACAGCGGCGCCACTCAGCAATGAAATATCACGCTCTGCTGACCAGCCACCCATTAATACGGCAACCTTGCCAAAGTCATTAACTGGAGCATTCATACCTGCCTCTCCCCAACAATTTTTACCTCTGTTTGCAACATGATCCCAGTCTGTTCCTGTACCGTTTTCTGAATGAATTCAATCAATATTTCGATATCGCTAGCCGTTGCCTGCTGATCATTAATAATAAAATTCGCATGTTTCTCCGATACCACGGCACCGCCAATGCGTTTACCTTTCAAACCACATTGCTCAATTAATCGAGCAGCATAATCATTTTCTGGATTACGAAATACAGAACCACAATTTGCCGTGCCTGTGGGCTGCGACTCAGCACGCTTCACCAACAGTTGCTTAATATTTATTGAATCATTTTTGTTATCATCAAATTTCAATAAGGCCGAGACAAACCACTCATCCTTTGGCCCCTGAACACTTCTATATCCAATACAATAATCTTCTGGCGATCTCTGGTGAATTTCACCCTGTCGATCTATGGTCTCAACACTGACTACATGACGCCATGTCTCACCACCAAAGGCACCCGCATTCATCGCCAGCGCACCACCAACAAGACCGGGAATACCTGCAAAAAACTCTACGCCATATAAATTCTCGCTTGCACAAAAACGTGCCAGTTTCGCTCCCGCCACACCTGCGCCAACATAGATACAGTTATTTTCTCTCCGCTCCAGTTGTGACATCACACCCTGTGTTGCAATCACGGTGCCGCGAAAACCACCATCACGGATTAGCGTGTTACTACCCAGCCCCATCCATAATAAATTCTCATCATCTGGTAGTGATCTCAGCAGTAATGACAGATCATCGATATCAGCCGGTATGCAGTAACGATCAGCCTTGCCACCGGCGCGCCAGCTTGTGTGACCTGCCATTGGCTCGTCATAACGAACTTCGCCTTTAATCATTATTGCCGAGATCATATGGACTGCCTCCATCTCATGATTTCTCCTGCAACAGTTCCGGCAAACTTTCTGCTATTTTCCCAATCGAGCCTGCACCCAGTGTCAGAACCAGATCACCGTCCTGTATTACTGCCCGCAGGGAATCCGCCACTTCTTCTACTTCTTTAACAAAAATCGGATTCACTTTACCGCGAGCTCGAATCCCCGCACACAGAGATCGCCCATCTGCACCCGATATCACCTCTTCTCCGGCTGCGTAAATTTCTGTTAATAACAATACATCGACATCAGCCAGGACCTCACTGAAATCTTCGAACAGATCACGTGTGCGTGTATATCTATGCGGCTGAAACACCAGCACCAGTCGTTTATCAGGCCAGCCAGTTTTAACCGCCTGTAGTGTTGCAGCTATTTCGGT
The DNA here is from genome assembly GCA_029880105.1 of Gammaproteobacteria bacterium. GTDB lineage: Bacteria > Pseudomonadota > Gammaproteobacteria > SZUA-229 > SZUA-229 > LH-M37. The sequence continues at coordinate 1,943 of JAOUPA010000108.1, read as the reverse complement.
AGGGTGATGTCCATAATCATCAACTAGCGTGACTACACCTGCTGGCGTTTTAATTTCGCCACACAAATTCATGCGACGACCCACACCCTGAAATTCAGCCAGTGCCGACTGAATGTCTTTGTCATCAACACCTAACTCATGCGCTATTGCAATTGCAGCAAGCGCATTGAGCACATTATGTTTACCTGGCATATTCAGCGTAATCGACAGAGGCTTATCACGATTCGGCATAGTCACATCAAAATAGGTCTGCATGCCCAGCGATCGAATATTAGATGCCACAACATCAGCGTCATGCTCTATGCCATAGCGAATCACTGGCCTGGTAATTTTTGGTAACAGATTCCTCACTTCTTCATCATCAATACACAAAACAGCAAGCCCATAAAAAGGCAGATGATGCAGAAACTCGACAAAGGCCTCACGCAGGCGCTCAAAGTCGTTATGGTATGTTGGCAAATGATCCGCATCGATATTCGTCACTACTGCCATCATTGGCTGAAGATACAAAAATGATGCATCGCTCTCATCCGCTTCAGCTACCAGGTACTTACCACTACCTAAATTCGCGTGCGCAGATGAACTGTTTAATTTGCCTCCAATAACATAGGTAGGGTCCAATCCACCGGCAGCCAGCACACTGGTCACCAGCGATGTCGTTGTTGTTTTACCGTGTGTACCAGCAACGGCAATGCCTTGACTAAAACGCATCAACTCGGCCAGCATCTCAGCCCTGGGCACCACCGGAATTAATAAGTCCCTGGCTGTTTGCACTTCAGGGTTTGTTGGTTTGATCGCACTAGAGACGACTACGACATCGACATCCCGCACATGCACAGCATCGTGCCCCTGATAGACCTTGATACCGTCTGCCTGCAGGCTTCGGGTTATTGCATTATCAGAAATATCTGAACCACTGACTTCATATCCCAGCGTATTCATGACATCCGCAATACCACTCATACCTGCACCGCCGATACCGACAAAATGCACCTTACGAACTCTGCGCATAAAATTATCGAAATGTACATGTGCACTCATACAGTGTACCCTCCTGCCAGTATGCAGCGTTTTGCCACTTCATTTGCGGCGTCTGGTTTCGCCTGGGTACGCGCCGATTTCGCCATACGTAAAAGCCGATCTCGTTGCTGGGTTAATTCGTTGATCGTTGTATGCAGCCATTCTGCATCAAGGTCTTTCTGCTGCCGCACAATTGCCGCATCCACTTTTGCCAGATAATTTGCATTTGCAGTCTGATGGTCATCAACAGCATGTGGGTATGGCACCAGCACAGAAGCCACACCTGCAGCTGCCAGTTCAAACACCGTCATCGCGCCAGCTCGACAAATCACAACATCAGCCCAGGCATAGGCCTCTGCCATATCATCAACAAAAGCATCAACACGTGCATCCACATCAAATTTTTTATAGAGAGCCTGAGCATCTGCATAATTTTTTAGTCCTGTCTGGTGCCACACATCAGGCCTGGCTGCCTGAACCATTTTCGACACCGCCTCTGGCACCAGCTCATTCAAACGCACCGCACCCATGCTGCCACCCAGCACCAGCAAACGTAGCGCACCATCATGACTGGCCAGCCTTTTCTCAGGCGACGGCAGATTAATAATGTCTTTGCGTACGGGATTACCCACATAGCGAGCTTTTTTACCCAGCGTACCAGGAAAGGCCTCCAGAACTTCACTAGCCACATAAGACAACAGACTATTGGTTAAACCCGCAACGGCATTTTGTTCGTGAATCAACAATGGCTTTCTCAACAGCCAGGCCATCAATCCACCGGGGCCTGATGCAAAACCGCCCATACCCAGAACAGCACTGGGTCTCTTTTTCAATAGTACTTGTGCTGCCTGCACACAGGCGACGATCAGGCGTGCCGGGGCCAATAAACTATTCAGGAGACCTTTACCGCGCCAGCCAGAAAT
>JAOUPA010000107.1 GCA_029880105.1 Gammaproteobacteria bacterium | reverse complement strand
AACCAGACGCCGCTGGGCTTGCACCGTATCAGGGATAAAATTGGTGGTGCCATGCCGATTAATGAGGTGTTTATCGGTCGGGTACCGCACGGTAGCCTGGAAGAGTGCATCGAGAATGGTGTGGAATTACCGGCTGATGTCATCACCAGCCGCATTATGTGGCTGGAGGGTATGCAGCCAGGAAGAAATCAGGGTGGCTATGTAGACACCTACCAGCGATACATATACATTCACGGTACTAGTGATGAAGAACATATTGGTACACCGGCCTCAATGGGCTGTATTCGAATGTTGAATGCAGACATCGTGGAATTATTCAGGCTGGTTGAAGTAGGTACCGAAGTGATGATTGAGGAATAACGCAGATATGAGCGATTATAAAGATAACGAAGAGTATGGTTTTGCCACGCGTGCCGTGCGAGCCGGGCAGGTACGCACACACGAGAATGAACACAGTGAGGCGATTTTTCCGACGTCGAGTTATGTGTTTGGTTCAGCGGCCGAAGCGGCTGCCCGTTTTTCAGGTGAGCAGCCAGGTAATATCTATTCACGTTTCACCAACCCAACGGTGCGCACTTTTGAACAGCGCCTGGCTGCACTCGAAGGTGCTGAGCGTTGCGTCGCCACGGCATCGGGCATGTCGGCCATTCTCGCGACGTTTATTGGTCTGCTGAGTGCAGGTGATCACATCGTTTCATCACGCAGTATTTTTGGCACAACGACAATTTTGTTGACCAACTTCATGGCCAAACTGGGCATTGCCACCACCTTTGTTGATCTGCCCGATTTAAATGCATGGGAGGCGGCGATCAAACCAGAGACAAAATTGCTGTTTCTGGAGACACCGTCTAATCCTCTGGTTGAGCTGGTTGATATAGCTGCGCTGGCAGAAATTGCGCATCGTAAAAACTGTCTGCTGGTGGTGGATAACTGCCTGCTGACACCTGCTTTACAACGTCCATTGGAACTGGGTGCTGATATTGTGATTCATTCAGCAACCAAGTACATCGACGGGCAGGGCAGGTGTATGGGTGGTGCCGTCTGTGGTACACAGGCTGTTGTTGGTGAAGGTGTTTACGGTTTTCTGCGTAGTGCCGGCCCCAGTCTCAGTCCATTCAATGCATGGGTATTTCTAAAAGGTCTGGAAACACTGCAACTGCGTATGAAGGCACACAGTGAAAATGCACAGGCACTGGCCGAGTGGCTGGAACAACAGCCTGCAGTCAAACGCGTATATTATCCGGGGCTGGCGAGCCACCCACAGCATGAGCTTGCCAGAAAGCAGCAAAGTGGTTTCGGAGGTATTGTCTCGTTTGAATTAAATGGTGGTAAGGATGAAGGCTGGAGACTGGTCGATGCCACCAGGATGATTTCGATTACCGCGAACCTGGGTGATACCAAAACGACGATTACCCACCCGGGGACAACCACGCATGGTCGACTGACGCCGGAGCAGAAACAGGAAGCGGGAATTTCCGATGGCCTGATTCGTATAGCTGTGGGGCTGGAAGATATTGAGGATATTAAGGCCGATCTTGCTAGAGGAATGTAAGCGGTAGTGGGTTATTAACCCATTGCTACTCAGCTAGAATTCCTGGGCGATATTGTCATACTGCAAAACAGTTTATATTTACTGTCTTACATACAAATTAAGCCCCGCCTGTTCTATTGCGTCCTTAAATAATGCTCGAATATCGCTGGCCTTTTCCATTTGCATGGCCTGGGTTAATAAATCACAGGCCTGTTTCTGGGTGAATGATCGAATCACGCGCTTGACCCTTAACAGATTACCGACACTCATGCTCAAGCTGTCGATACCCATGCCAACGAGAGCCAGTGCCGAAGCTGGATTACCAGCCATTTCACCGCAGACACTAACCGGTTTGTTGTTTTTATGGGCAGCACCGATAATTTGCTGAATGCATTGTAAAACCGACGGATGCAGTGAGCTGTAAAGTCCTGCAACCTGTTTATTATTTCTATCGACGGCTAACAGATATTGTGTCAGGTCATTGCTGCCGATGGAGAAGAAATCAACACGCTTCGATAGAGCTGCTATCTGATAGGCGGCTGAGGGCACTTCTATCATAATGCCAATTACCGGGTAGGGGACATTGATATCCTGGCTGCTGAGTTCTTCGTGTGCCTGCTGTATGAGTTCAATGGCTTCATCGACCTCGCCGGTGTCGCTGATCATCGGTAACATCAGGCGCAGGTTATTATCAAAACGGTTTGATTTCAGGATGGCGCGAATTTGTGTCAGGAAAATTTCCGGGTGGTCGAGCATGATGCGAATGCCGCGCCAGCCGAGGAACGGATTTTCTTCAGCAATCGGGAAGTAGGGTAGTGCCTTGTCACCGCCAATATCAAGTGTACGGAATGTCACCGGGCGTGGTGAGAAGCGTTGTAGAACCTGCTGGTATATTCTTGCCTGCTCTTCTTCACCGGGAAAACCATCACGAATAAGAAAAGGAATTTCAGTACGGTACAGGCCCACACCCTCAGCGCCACTTTTCAATGAGGGAGTGATATCTTCCAGTAGGCCAGTATTGGCATAGAGCGGAATATGAATGCCATCGAGTGTTTCTGAAGGCTGGTCAATGAGTGCTTCCAGTTCACTGTTGAGTAATTTTTCTTCCTTGAGCAGGCGATCGAATTCATCAAGCACGGTTTTTGAAGGCTTGACGTGTATCTCACCACCGTGTCCATCGACAATGATTTGCTGGCCCTTGATTTTACTAACGGGTAAATCATCGACACCCATTACCGAGGGGATGCCGAGTGCGTTGGAGAGGATGGCGACGTGTGATGAGGCTGAGCCACGGGTGGAGATAATACCTGCCAGGTATTTCAGTGGTACTTCAGAAAACTGTGAGACGTTGATTTCTTCACCGACAAGAACCACGGGTGTTGATATTGCCTTTTTATTATTTTTTTGCGACTGCAGGTACGTTAAAACACGCTGCCCGAGGTCTTTGATGTCGGCGGCACGCTCGCGCAGGTAGGCATCATCCATGGCGTTAAACTGTTTTACATGGTCGTTGATTGTTTCGCGCAGGGCGCCCTGTGCCCACTGACCGGCGCGTATGCGCTCGATGACGACATCAACCAGTGTTTCACTCCTTAGCATTAAGCAGAGGACATCGAACAGGGCAAGTTCTTCATCAGGGATGCTACCCGCCATGCGCTCGGCCAGTTCCCTGAATTCTCGTTCAACGTTATCGACGGCCTCGTTAAAGGCCTTGATCTGGGGCTCTATTTCTTCGCTACTGATGGCGTTGTCCGGTACCGCGCTCAGGCTCGCCGGTGGATAGATAACCAGTGCCTCGCCGATGGCGATACCCGGTGAGCCGCCGATACCTTTGAGACTGAATGAGGTTGCATTGGAATCGTGGAGCAGGCGATTAAGATCGCCCATTTTCTCTGCATGGGTAATAGCGCCAGCGAGCTGTGCTGCCAGTGTGACCAGAAAGGTCTCATCATTTTCTGAAAAGCGCCTTTGCTGGGTTTGTCGTACCACCAGCACACCCAGCGCATGGCGGTGTTGAATAATGGGGACACCGAGAAAGCCATGGAAGATGATCTCGCCCGTTTCGGTAACAAATCGATAATTTGGGTGGGTGCGCGCATTCTCGATATTGACCGGTTCGGTCTGGTTAAAAACCAGGCCCACCAGGCCCTGATCAAGATTAAAACGAATTTTACCAATCGCATCCTGGTTATAACCATCACTGGCCATCAATACCAGTTGATTGGTTTTGTTATCAAGAAAATACGCGGCAACAGCATCGGCCTTCATTGCCTGCCTGGTGCGCTGTACGATAATACTGAGTGCCTGATCAAGCCCTGATGCTTCATTCACATCCTGAATGATATTTTTCAGCGTGTTCAGTACATTGTTGCTCATGAATCGTTATGCCGGGGGTGAGAGTCGATAGTGGTTAAAATAAGCTATTTTTTCATCAGTAACAACAAAAAAGCCCCGATACTTTCGTACCGGGGCCTGATTGATTCTATCTCTTGATCGCTGGGCAATCTACAACCTGTTATTACTCTGCAGGCTGGTAGTTACTAGCAGGTGAAGAATAGCTTTCGATGCATTGAGTGATGTATTCTTCACGCTCAACATTGTCTTCGATGCCAGCCAGTTGAGACTGTTCAGTGCAGTATGCCTGAATGTTATCCTCTGTAGCTTCTGCGTCAACGGCAAAGGCTGTACCCGCTACCATTGATAATGATAGAACCAGTAGTGATTCTGTTAACTTCATACGAGTTACTCCCGCTTTTAAATAGTCATGATTGAGTTGTCTGTCGTGTCCTGCGACGTTTGACAGAGCTGCTTTTTATGGTATTTGTATTCGGCAGTAAAGCTAATATATTTGCATGTCACAATTACATTTTTGGATTATCATTTAGCCTGCATAATGGCTTCAACCCTGGTGAAGCTGTATTTTTACCGAGCAACAAGAGAGATAAATGATGGATGTAGGTCTGCTGAAAGCTTTTATGGAGGTTTACCGTGCCAGGCACTTTGGTAAGGCAGCGGATAATCTATTCATCAGCCAGTCGGCTGTTAGTGCGCGTATCAGGCAACTGGAAGATGAGCTTGGGATACGCCTGTTTACCCGCGACCGAAATAACATTGAACTGACCGCGGCGGGTAATAAGTTTCTTATTTATGCCGAGAATATCCTTAATACCTGGAACAGGGCACGGCAGGAAATCTCGGTACCCGAGGGTGTGGGTACGTTTTTGAGTGTTGCTGCCCTGACCAGTATCTGGGATATCTTTCTTGAAAACTGGTTGCTCTGGGTGCATCAGAGCAATATGACCACTGCATTACAGACAACGGTGATGCGCAATGACTCGTTAATTCGAAGTGTGCTGGACGGGGTGCTGGATCTTGGTTTCCTGTTTGACCCGCCGAAGACGCCACAGATACTGGTTAAGGAACTGGTACCCGTGCCCCTGATCATGGTTTCAACCAGGCAGGGTATTGATGCAGAAGAGGCGACTGCAGATGATTATATTTTTGTTGACTGGGGCACGTCATTTTCATCGATTCACTCCAGGCAGTACCCTGATATGTCGCCACCAATGCTGCGAACCACTGTCGGCAGGATTGCGTTGGGTTTACTTAAAAACTGTGGCGGTTCTGCCTATCTGCCAGAGGCGATGGTCAGTGAACAGCTTGGCACTACCCTGTTCAGGGTGGAAGATGCGCCGGTTGTTCATAAAGATGCCTACGCTATTTATTCGCAGGCCAGTACCAAGAAAGAAACGATTGAAAGCGTACTTGGCTGGTTTGATAAAACCTAGCCGAAATAGTAGAGCTCATCGTTGAGTAGACGTGCCAGTGCCATGTCTTCTTTCAACTGCTCTAGCCGACGGCGTGCATCAGTCTGGGGTTTCAGTGAATCCAGTTTCATGTCGATTTCCATATCATCATTTTCTTCGACGATTTCATCAATACTGCTATTCTCATCGTCTTCATCGTCAAATGTATCGTCATCAACCTGGTCAGACATAAACTTAAATCTCGCAAAAAATCTTAAAAACTATATTAGAGCATGGCAATATTCATCATCTGTAATCGCGCTGTAAAGAAAATAATATTGATTGTCACGATTTGTTTCTCTGATCAAAAACCAAGGTATATAGGTTGGGCATAATTACCTGGCTCCAGGTGGTTTCTGGCCAGTATTTCGAAGCCTGAATGCGTTGCCACTACACTGAAACCTCTTTTCTTTAGTAACTGGCTCATTTTTGTAGAAGCCGAGGAACAGCGAGCATAGATATCCGTAACCTGGTAGCTACAGATAACGTCATCAATAATTGCACTACCGAATCCCCGGTTCTGGTGTTCCCGGGCAACGGAAATCGCATAGATTTCATCACCATTATTATCCAGTGATGCCGCCGACATAATCAGGGCCGCGACTCGGGTGCCGTGGAGTGTATACACCGAGGCTACGGCATGGCGTTTATCGAGCAATAACTGCTGGGTAATGACAGACTGAATTTCTTTTTTCATCTGTCGGACCATCTCAGGGTTATCGACATCAACCAGGTAATGTCCTTTCCTGGCGCCATTGAGAATACAGCTATAGATGAAGGCAAGGTCAGTGAAATTGGCGATGCGTTTTACTAGTGGCATGTGTTGATATGTGATCCCTCAAGGCTGGTGTCACATGCTAGTAAAAGGGCAAAATTGAGTCTATCGATATTAAGTGATCATCACTATTCGAAAATTTGATCGAGTAATAGTATTTGTGATCCTGGTAAAATAATAATTATATAAAACAGC
>JAOUPA010000020.1 GCA_029880105.1 Gammaproteobacteria bacterium | reverse complement strand
CCGGGTGACCCCGCTTATTAATCAGCCACGCCTCCAGCTCATAACCTGCCATCAACTCACCTGATGAGAATCGACGATTATCGAACCACTCCTTAACTAAGGCTGTTTCACCCTCGAGACAGGCGACAAACTGCTGATAGTCTGACTGCCTGAACTTTTTGTATTCGATTTCATCACCCATGTATTGAGTGTAATTCAAAAAAGATATCCAGGTAAGTCAAATACATTACTATAGCAGCATGAATCAAATCATAAAAAAAGCCTCTTCATTTGAAGAGGCTTTCTTGTTTTAGAGTGAAAGTAACCTTAGTACTCTCTCATCAACAATGACTTTCCTGTCATCGTCGGTGGTTGCTGTAGCCCCATTAACTGTAACACTGTCGGAGCAATTGAGCTCAGTGACCCGCCCGGCCTTAAATACCAGTTAACTTCGTCGATTACCATGCAGGGTACAGGGTACAGGGTATGCTGGGTATGTGGTTCCTGTGTTACTGGGTCGACCATTTCATCACAGTTACCATGATCAGCTGTGAGCACAACAGAATACTCATACTTAACCGCAGCATCCAGCACTCGACCCACTTCGGTATCCAGTGCTTCTACGGCAGCAATCACAGCATCACGCACTGCGGTATGACCAACCATGTCACCATTAGCAAAGTTAACCAGGATAAAACTGTGCTCGCGTTTTTCCAATGCATCGATAATGGTATCGGCCACTTCTTTGGCACTCATTTCTGGCTTCAAATCGTAAGTAGGCACATCGGGTGAATTGATCATGATGTGATCTTCACCGGCAAAAGGCTTTTTCTTGCCGCCGTTAAAGAAATAAGTCACGTGTGCGTATTTTTCAGTTTCCGCACAGTGCAGTTGTTTGTAACCTGCACGACTAACCACAGAGGCCACGGTCGATTGAGGGCGCTCTGGCGCATAACCAATTGGCAGCAAAAACTCAGGATCATACTCAGTCAAACAGGTAACGGTAGCACCAACATAACCACCCAGGTCAAAATCATCAAAGTCGGCCTGACTCAGTGCGGCGGCTAACTGACGCGGACGGTCGTTACGGAAGTTGAAGAAGATAACGCTATCACCAGATTCAACCAGTTCAGCACCTTCCAGTACAGTGGGCTTGATGAACTCATCGGTCTCATCATGGGCATAAGCCGCTTCAATCGCATAACGGGCGTTTTCAGCCTGTATACCTTCACCGAGAACCATCGCTTTCCATGCCAGTTCGGTACGATCCCAGCGGTTATCTCTGTCCATCGCATAATAGCGACCACAGACCGTTGCAATACCACCACCAGCATCTTCCAGGGCACACTCCAGCTGATTGAGATACACCAGTGCAGACATCTGTGCCGTGTCCCTGCCATCGGTTATAACGTGCACAATGGGTTTGGCATTGCGCTCCGCACACATTTTAATCAGGGCCAGTAAGTGGTCTATATGGCTATGCACACCACCGTCAGAGGTCAGGCCAACCAGGTGAACCGGGCGATTACGTGACTTGGCATCTTCGATAGCTGCAACCAGTGCTGCGTTCTCAAAGAACTCTCCACTTTCAATTTCATCATTGATTCGTACCAGGTCCTGGCGCATGACAGCACCACAGCCCAGCGTCATATGTCCTACCTCGGAGTTACCCATCTGGCCATCAGGCAAACCTACGGCCTCACCGCAGGCATCGAGTGTAGTGTGTGAATTTCTGGAAAAATATTCGTCCAACCTGGGCGTTCTTGCCTCCTGAACCGCGTTGTTGATGCGGCTTGGATTAACGCCAAAACCATCAAGAATAATGAGTAGGGTTGGCCTGCGGGGTACAATTCTGGTTTCGGCCACTATGATTTTACCTGCCGTTTTGTCTCGTTTTTCATTGTGGCGAATTTTACACTATCGCACAGTTCACATGAAGGTATTACGAAGATTATTCTTTTTTACCCTCAATTTCCGACTCCCTACGCTCCATTTCAGCAAACAGATCTTCGACTTCCTGCTCACTCTGAAAACCCGTTCTATTCTCGGTACTTTCTTCAACAATTTCGTAATCAGGCCCATTATCCGCTGCCTCGGTACTGGAGATTTTTTCCTTGAGGAAGATACGCGCCATAATCAGACCGCCTTCAAATAGAAGCAACATTGGCACAGCTAACAGTGTCTGAGAAATCACATCGGGTGGCGTAAGCAGCATGCCAATAACAAAGGCACCAACGATGATGTAAGGGCGTTTTTCACCCAGTCGCGCCGGTGTTGTCGCACCAGCGGCGATCAGTAAAAAAGTTGCCACTGGAATTTCAAAGGCCAGGCCGAAGGCAAAAAAGATGGCAATCATAAAATCCAGGTACTGACCAATATCTGTCATCACCGCAACGCCTTCGGGCGCAACACCCAGAAAGAATTTGAACAGGATAGGCAGGATAATAAAATGGGCAAAAGCGATACCGCAGTAAAATAGCAGCACACTGGATATCAGCAGTGGTACGGCCAGGCGTTTTTCGTGTTTGTACAGACCCGGTGCAACAAAGGCCCAGATTTGATGCAGGGTATGTGGAATAGTCAACAGCACCGACAATAACAGCGCTAATTTGAGTGGCACCAAGAATGGCGAGGTTACGCCGGTAGCAATCATCGATGTGCCTTCTGGCATTTGTGCAAGCAGCGGTTTAGCCGCGAAACTGAATAGGTCTTCTGAGAATGCAAACAGTACCAGGAAGGCCACCAGTATTACCAGCACGATCCACATTAAGCGGTCGCGCAATTCAACCAGGTGATCCATCAGGCTTTGTTCGGCGGCGCTATTGTTTTCATTTTCCACGGATATAGGTGATTGCTTTAGCGGGTTAATAAGAATACTGAGTCAGCTATCGACGCGATAACCTCATCAATCATCTTCTTTCTGTTTCTGGCTAACAGTAGGCTCTTCTTCAATACTATGACTGTGTTCTGTCGTGCCATCATCAATGGCATCCAACGTCGCCTGCTGGCTGACTTTCTGCTGTAACTCCTTGAGCTGGATTTCCTGGTTATGGATGACACGTTTGAATTCAGAAAGATCGAACTCCTGCTCAACGTCACTTTTTACGCCTTCGATAAAACGACGCGACTTGCCTACCCATAAACCCAGCGTACGCGCAGCGCCGGGCAGGCGCTCTGGCCCAATTACCACTAGCGCCAGCACCATAATAAGGAGCATTTCCCAGAAACCAACTTCAAACACGATATTGTCCGCCCGCGCAGAAAACAGTCAGGCTAAACGCTATCTTTATCTTTTTTGCTTTCCACTTCGGCGTCGATCACCTTGCCGTCGTTTTCTTCAATCTTGTTAGGTTCTTCCTTAATCGCTGTCTTGAAGCTCTTTACAGCGGAACCTATATCACCACCCAGATTACGTAATTTTTTTGTACCAAATAATAAAATGACGATACCCAGAACAATCAACAACTGCCAAATACTAATACCCATGTCTCTACTCTCTCGTCTTTAGTTATCTACTATCTATTAATTTAGCGTGAAGCCTTTTCATCCAGGCCTGAAACACCAAAACGGCGCGCCAGCTCCTGCAATACATCATCGGGCTTCAAACCCTCATTTGCCAGCATGACTAACGTGTGAAACCAGAGATCGGCGGTTTCGTAAATCAGCTTTTCTTTATCGCCATCCTTCGCTGCCATCACTGTTTCAGTGGCTTCCTCGCCTATTTTTTTGAGTATAGCATCCAAACCCTTGTGATACAGGCTGGCGACATAGGATGAATCGGCCGCGGCAGATTTGCGCTGCTCCAGTACTTCAGCCAGTTCTCGTAATATCTGGTCACTCATTATTGTTTACCATAAATGTCTTTCGGATCCTTGATCACACTTTCAACTTCGACCCATTGATCACCCTGTAATTGCCGGTAAAAACAGCTTTCGCGACCAGTATGGCAAGCTATACCGCCTGCCTGCCTTACTTTTAGTAGAATCACGTCTTCGTCGCAGTCAAAATACATTTCAGTTACCTGCTGCACATGACCGGATTCTTCACCTTTGTGCCAGAGCCTCTGGCGAGATCGTGACCAGTAGACTGCCTGTTTTTTCTCAGCGGTGAGTCTTAGCGACTCGCGATTCATCCAGGCAAACATCAGCACCTTACCTGAATCTGCATCCTGGGCGATGACCGGGATCAATCCATCTGCATTAAATCGAATTTCATTTAGCCATGCTTCTGACATCAGCTATACCGCCGCCGTTACAGGCGTACCTCTATACCACGCTCTGCCATTTTCTGCTTGGCCTCGCCAACGGTATATTCGGCAAAGTGAAAAATACTGGCTGCCAGCACGGCATCGGCCTTGCCTTCAAGCACACCTTCGGCCAGATGCTCGAGATTACCGACACCGCCGGAGGCAATAACCGGTACCGGCACAGCCTCGGCAATCGCTCGTGTCAGTTCAAGGTCAAAACCAATCTTGGTACCATCCCTGTCCATACTGGTCAGCAGGATTTCTCCCGCACCGTAATCCGCCATTTTTTTCGCCCACTCAATGGCATCCAGCCCGGTCTCTTTTCTACCACCATGGGTAAAAATTTCCCAGCGATTAGGCTCTCCTTCTGCGCTAACTTTTTTCGCATCAATAGCAACTACAATACATTGTGAACCAACACGCTCGGATGCCTCTTTAACAAATTCGGGATTAAAAACTGCGGCGGTATTGATTGCGACCTTATCCGCACCGGCGTTCAACATGCGCTGCACATCGGCTACAGTGCGAATACCACCCCCAACAGTTAGCGGGATAAATACCTCTTCAGCTACCCGCTCAACGACATGCACGATGGTTTCGCGGTTATCAGAGCTGGCAGTGATATCGAGAAAGGTAATTTCATCGGCACCTTCCTGATCATAACGTCGAGCTACCTCAACCGGGTCACCAGCATCCCGTATATCAACGAACTTAACGCCTTTGACTACACGACCGTTATCAACGTCGAGACAGGGAATAATTCTTTTGGCGAGCGACATAATGTTACGCCTGAGCGTCTAACCACGCCTGACACTCAGCCAGATCAATCGTCCCTTCATAAATTGCACGTCCGGTAATCGCACCCATGATACCTTCATCTTCAACCGCCTTTAGTGCCTTAATATCATCCATGCTGGTAATACCACCTGATGCAATGATTGGAATATTCACTGCCTGTGCCAGTCTAACTGTGGCCTCGATATTGACGCCCTGCATCATGCCATCACGCGAGATATCGGTATAGACAATCGCAGAGACACCGTCTTCTTCAAAACGCTTTGCCATATCAATGACATCGTGCTTGGATAGCTTTGACCAGCCATCAACTGCTACCTTACCGTCTTTGGCATCGAGCCCAACAATAATATGCGTTGGAAACTCAGCACAGACTTCGCTGACGAAGTGAGGATCTTTTACCGCCTGCGTACCAATAATGACGTAGCGCACACCAGCATCAAGATAGGCTGCAATAGTATCGTCATCGCGAATACCACCGCCGATCTGGATATCGATATCCGGGTAGGCACTGGCGATCTCGTGTATCACATCGGCATTTTTTGGCTTGCCCGCAAACGCGCCATCAAGATCCACTATGTGTAGTCGTTTGGTGCCAGCTTCAACCCAGCGCCCGGCCATCGCCACCGGATCATCAGAAAAAACTGTATTGTCTTCCATTTTGCCCTGACGAAGACGCACACACTGGCCGTCTTTCAAATCAATAGCGGGGATCAGTAACATGAGCTTTTAATACCTTTCTTATTCACTTGTTTAATTAATTGGGTTTATTGATCTACTTTATCAATTCTGAGAACCATTCCAGCGCGTAAAATTTTCAAGCAGCTGCAAACCATCTGCGGCACTTTTCTCCGGGTGAAATTGTGCTGCAAAAACATTGTCCCGCGCAATCGCGGAGACAAATTTAATCCCGAATTCAGTTTCACCCGCAGCCAGACCCTGATCGACAGGTGAGACATAATAACTGTGTACAAAATAAAAACGGCTATCCTGTGCAATACCCTGCCAGAGCGGATGCGCCTGTGTCTGGTGCACGCGATTCCAGCCCATGTGCGGAATTTTTAGCATTGCCTCTTTCTGATTAATGCCCTGCTCTGCAAATGCATTACCAAAAAATCGTACTTCTCCATCGTACAGCCCCATGCACTCAATGCCTTTATTCTCCTGGCTGTGCGCAAGCAATACCTGCAGACCCATGCAAATACCAAAAAAGGGTTTCTCTCTGGCAGCTTTTAATACAGGTTCAATTAGTCTGCGCTGCCTTAATTCCAGCATGCAGTCACGTGCCGCACCCTGTCCGGGAAATACAATATGATCAGCGGCAGCAATATCGGCCGGATCAGAAGTCACTATGACTTTCTGATCCGCCATTGCAACATGCTCCAGTGCTTTAGATACGGAACGGAGATTACCCATGCCGTAATCGACAACAGCGATCAACGACATCAGCTTTACAATGCCCCTTTGGTACTCGGCATAACACCTGCCATACGTGGATCAAAAGTGAGCGCCATACGTACAGCACGTCCAAATGCCTTGAAGACCGTCTCTGCAATGTGGTGTGAATTACCGCCACTGATATTATCGATGTGCAATGTCACCCCGGCATGATTGACGAAGCCCTGAAAAAATTCGTGCAACAGGTCAGTCTCGAAGTCACCAACGCTGGCTCGAGGATAGCTCACACGGTGCTCAAGTCCGGGACGTCCGGAAAAGTCAATGACCACACGCGATAACGCCTCATCCAGTGGCACATAGGCGTGACCATAACGGACGATACCTTTTTTATCACCCACCGCCTTATTGATCGCCTGCCCAAGCGTAATACCGATATCTTCAACGGTGTGGTGGGCATCGATGTGCAAATCGCCTTTGGCCTCAATTTCCAGATCGATCAAGCCGTGGCGAGCAACCTGTTCGAGCATGTGCTCAAGAAAGGGCACACCTGTCTTCAGTTTGCACACACCGGTACCGTCAACGTTCACCTGAACCTTGATCTGGGTCTCCAGCGTATTTCGTTCAACACTCGCCTGACGATCTGTCATTTAATTCTCCAAACCGGGAATTGCTCCCCTTGATTACTCTCTTTATACCTGCAACCAGAAGGTCACTGGCCCATCATTGACCAGTTCAACTGCCATATCTGCCCCAAACTGCCCTGTCTGTACCTGCGGAAGATGCTGACTCATTATATCAACAACTGCCGCAAATAAATCAGCCCCTTGCCGAGGTGGTGCTGCCGAGGAAAAACTCGGTCTCATGCCTTTATCGGTATCGGCGACCAGTGTGAATTGCGGCACTAACAGAATCTCTCCTGCAATATCTAGCACACTCTGGTTCATCTTACCTTCATCATCGGGAAATACCCGGTATCCCAGCAGTTTTTTTACTAGCCGCTCTGCCTGCTCACGACCGTCATTTTTCTCTACCCCGATCAGCACCATCAGCCCGGTATTTATTTTACCGATACATTGCCCATCGACGCTGACCGATGCATGGCTAACACGCTGCAACAGGCCAATCATGGTACCTTCACCTGCATACCATTTACGGACAACCAAATTCGTAGGAATAATCCTACAAGATATACCTCAATCCACTGATAGCGGATCAACACCGACATCTGCATAATTCCCCATATGGACAAAGGGAAAGAGTCAATAAAGGAAATAAGGATATAAGGTAGCATTTGGTTGGATCACGGATACGGATATTAAGGATAGTCTAGATTTCAAGGAAGAGCCACAGGGACATAACGGATCGCTATAGCGCGAGACTCAACCACCAATCAGGGATGGTCACAGACCCCGGAATTTCCGGGGTCTTTTATTTCCAGCCTGTGATTATCCACTTTCAGCATCATAATCCCAGAAAATCAAATAATTTCATGTCCGCCAGGTGCGAAGGTACAACATTCTCCAGGCTACGCATGATCAAATCAGTTCTTCCAGGATATCCCTCCTCCCATTTTTTCATCATTTCCTTGACCACCTTACGCTGCATCTGCTCCTGTGAACCGCATAAATTACAGGGGATAATCGGGAACTGACGCTGCCCAGCATAAGTCTCAATGTCGTTTTCACTACACAGCGCCATCGGTCTGATAACAATGTGGCGACCATCATCGCTCTTCAGCTTGGGTGGCATTGCCTTGAGCTGGCCGTTAAAAAACATATTCAGGAACAGTGTTTCAACAATATCATCACGATGATGACCGAGCGCTATTTTTGTCGCACCAATTTCATCTGCAAAATTATATAAAATGCCGCGTCGTAATCGCGAACACAGACCACAGGTAGTCTTACCTTCAGGCACTTTTTCCTTAACGATGCTATAGGTATCCTGCTCTACAATGTGGTACTCGATACCCAGCCCCGCCAGATAACCAGGCAGCACGTGTTCAGGAAAGCCCGGCTGCTTCTGATCAAGATTGACCGCGACCAGCTCAAACTCCACGGGCGCTTTTTTCTGTAGCTCCATCAATATATCCAGCATGGTGTAACTGTCTTTACCCCCTGACATGCACACCATGACACGATCACCCTGCTCGATCATGCCATATTGAATAATGGCTTCCCCAACATAATGACGCAGGCGTTTTTTTATACGCTTCAAGTCAACCACCATAGTCGGCAGCTCTACATGTATGATTGCTTCATTGGAAACTGTTTTAGTCATACGCCGAGACCTCACCGGGCGGGCGCGTCTGGAACAGACGGAAGGTCCAGAAGTACTGGGCGGGACAGACCGCAATGGTTCTTTCTATTGCCTGATTCATTGCCAGCGTATCCTCCGCATCCTTACCCGTCATATTCTCAATAGCCGGCAACAGCGTAGTTATATATTTTTTTAATTGCCTGTCGTAACAGCAGATACAGGGCAGGACAATCGCATTACAGGATTTGGCCAAACGACCAAGAACTGGAATAGTTGCTTTTTGCACACCAAATAGTGGAACAAAAATAGATCGCTCACTACCCAGATCTTCATCTGCCAGATAGACCAGCGGGTCACCCGATCTGGTAGCACGTAAAATAGGACGTAGTCCATCCTCACGCGGAAAAATCGTACCGCCATAGCGTACCCGCCGATTAGCCAGCAGCCAGTCGATTACCGGGTTGCGCATTGCTTTATAAGGGCCATTGGCGCCATAGCGCATTGAGATTGAGGCAATCGCAACATCAAGACCAACACTGTGTGACAACAAAATAATGATATTACTATTTTTTTGACGGTATTTATCGATCTGCTCAAAACCTTCCACCAGAATCTTCCGACGCAGAATAAACTCCGGATAAAACCACAGTCTCGCGTAATACAGCATCGCACGCACATGCTCAATAAAATGCCTCTGCAACAGGTCATCAATTTCGCTTTCGTTCTTGTCTGGATAACAGAGTTTTAAATTAACTTTGGCAATGTGATAACGTTTTTTATTTTTTGCCGCACCATAAACACCAATGATATGACTCAAAGAAGAAGTCACAAACTCGGGCAGGCATGCAACCACCAACAGGCAACCAATACCCAGCCAGGTAAACCAGTATCTCGGGTGCAATAAAGACAGACGAAAAGCAGGAATATTACTGCTTACAGAATGCGCTGCCATCTGGTCACTTCCGCCAGAATGCCGGCATAAACAAGACCAGCAAAGTGAAAATTTCCAGGCGTCCCAGCAGCATGGAGAAACAGAGTACCCACTTATCAAATACTCCCATACTGGCATAGTTGGCACTGACACCACCAAGACCAGGGCCGAGATTGTTAATCGTTGCTGCCACAGCTGAAAAAGCCGTTACCTGATCATTTCCAGTCAACATCAGCAATAACATCATCACGACAAAAACAGCAACATAGGCTGCAAAAAAACCCCAGACCGCATCAATGATTCGATCAGAAACGGGCTGCCTACCAAGTTTGACAATTACCTGCGCGTTGGGATGAATCAAACGCATCATTTCGCGTTGCCCCTGTTTAATCAGTAACAATACGCGAATTACTTTCATACCACCACCCGTTGAGCCTGCGCAGCCACCAATAAAGCTGGCGAACAAAAGCATAACTGGCACAAATGCAGGCCACAAAGAAAACTCACTCAAGGTAAAGCCTGTCGTGGTAGCAATTGAAACGGCATGAAAAACACCCTGACGAAGGGCCTGTGCAAACTCTGGAATTACCGCGCCCATATACAAGTATGCAACACTCAAAACAGAAATTACCGTCAGCACGGTCGCATACATTTTAAATTCCGCATCACGCAAATAGTGAATCAAATTAAAATGGCGCATAGCAGCGAAGTGCAGCGCAAAATTAATACCACCAAGAAACATAAATAGAACCGCAATGAACTCGATCCAGTGATTATCGAAATAGCCCAGGCTGGCATCGTGCGTGGAAAACCCACCGATAGAAACCGTGGAAAAACTATGTCCAATTGCATCAAAGGCCGACATGCCAGCCAGCCAGTAACCCAGAAAACATGCAATCGTTAAACCGAGATAGATATACCAGAGCGCCTTGGCAGTTTCTGCGATACGTGGTGTTAGCTTGCTGTCTTTTACCGGGCCAGGCGCTTCGGCACGATATAGCTGCATACCACCGATTCCCAGCATCGGCATAACGGCAACAGCCAATACGATGATACCCATACCACCTAACCATTGCAGTTCCTGTCGGTAAAACAGTACGCTATGCGGTAGATTATCCAGCCCGCTAAGGACGGTAGCCCCCGTTGTAGTCAAACCGGACATCGATTCGAACACCGCATCGGTAAAATCAATAGCCAGGGATTCATAGAATATAAACGGCAGCGAACCAGCAATGCCTAGCACCAGCCAGAAAAGAACCACGACCATAAAGCCATCTCGCAGCCTTAGATCACCGCGTTGTTTTCTAACTGAAAGAAAAAGAAAAAAACCCGTGAAAAATAAAACCAGAAAACTGTAATAAAATGCACGTCCGGCATCTTCCTGAAAAAGCAGATCAATAATAATTGGCGGTAGCAATGTTGTACTAAATAACATCAGCAATAAACCAATTAAGCGTTGAATAACGGCAAAATGCATAGTGTCTGTTTAAATAAAGGTGACCGCTACCTGGAAAAGTTTTTCAACTTCATTGATCTTTCTTTTATCCAGCAAAAACATAATCAGGTGATCTTCAGACTCGATGACGATATCATGATGCGCCATCAGTACTTCGTCACCACGAACCAGTGCTGCGATTGCAGCGCCTTCGGGTAACTTAACTTCATCAATACGTCGACCAACCACTTTTGAGGTCTTTTCGTCGCCATGTGCGACTGCCTCAATAGCTTCAGCAACACCATGGCGCAATGCATGTACCGCCACCACATCTCCACGACGTACATGTGTTAGCAAAGCACCGATGGTGATCTGCTGTGGCGAAATAGCCACATCAATTGATTCCTGGCTTTCGATTAGATCGACATAAGCCGGACGGTTGATCAGCGACATCACTTTTCTCGCACCGAGCTTCTTTGCCAGCATCGAAGATAGAATATTGGCCTCGTCATCATTGGTCAGTGAACAGAACACATCCATTTGATCAATATTTTCCTCCAGCAATAACTCCCTGTCTGATGAGTCGCCCAGCAATACAATTGCTGTATTTAATTCACGGCTCAAAAACTCTGCACGCTTTTTACTGTGCTCAAGCAACTTGACCTGGTAGCTACCTTCCAGTGCCTGTGCCAGGCGCATACCAATATTACCGCCACCGGCGAGCATGATGCGTTTAAATGGTTTTTCCAGTTTACGTAACTCAGACATAACCGCACGAATGTCTTTGCGTGCTGCAATAAAAAAAACTTCATCATCGGCTTCGATAACCTGATAGCCTTTGGGCACAATACCCTGACCACGGCGAAAAATTGCCGCCACTCGAGTATCGATACCCGGCATATGCTCACGCAGGGTACTAATCGCATGCCCCACCAGGGGGCCGCCATAATATGCCTTAACACCCACCAGCTGCACTTTGCCTTCTGCAAAATCCAGCACCTGCAGGGCACCAGGGTACTCAATCAAGCGATGCACATAACTGGAAATAATCTGCTCAGGACTAATCAGCACATCAACAGGCACCGCATCATTACTAAATAATTCACGATGACTCAGATACGATGCAGAACGAACACGGGCAATTTTTGTTGGGGTATGAAACAGGGTATGTGCAATCTGGCAGGCGACCATATTGGTCTCATCGCTGTTGGTCACTGCAATCAGCATATCGGCATCTTCGATACCCGCCTTCACCAGTACCCTGGGATTGGATGCATGACCAGAAACAGTCTGAATATCCAGTCGATCACGCAACTCATCCAGTAACTCTGTCTTTGAATCAACCAGCGTAATATCGTTGGCCTCGGAGGCCAGGTTAGCTGCTACCGATGAGCCGACCTGCCCAGCTCCTAATATCAGAATCTTCATGATTAGTTACGCGTAATCACCGAAATAAATGTATCAAATTATCTTAAGCACTATATTTGCGCGAAGTTTACGCCCTTCTACCTAGAAATACAGCTATTCAGCCAACTTACTCAGACAACAAAAATAAAAACCATCGTTATCATTTTCGCCAGGCAGGAGCTGGCGACCATGTTTGCAGGCAACACCCCACTCAGCAGAGCCTTTAATGATTAGATCGAGCACTACAACATCTTTATGCGTTGCCAACAGTCCAGTTATCTGTGCCTCGTTTTCCTGACGCAGTACCGAGCAGGTAACGTATAAAAGTTTGCCGCCGGGCTTGAGCATCTGCCAGACCTGCTGCAGAATTTTCTGCTGAACTTCAGCCAGGGCCGCGATATCCTGTTTGCGGCGCAGCGTTTTGATATCGGGGTGACGACGGATGACGCCGGTGGATGAACAGGGTGCATCAACCATAATGCGATCAAATTGATTACCATCCCACCATGAGGCATCGCTGGCATCAGCAACGATCAGCTCAGCTTTGAGATTCAGTCGATCCAGGTTTTCACGCACTCGCACCATGCGGCTCTCTTCCAGCTCGACAGCAACCATCTCAATATCGGGCTCTAGTTCCAGCACATGACAGGTCTTACCACCGGGTGCTGCACACAGGTCAAGTACACGCTGTCCTTTGTGAACATCTAGTAAGCCCGCGGCCAGCTGCGCGCCGGCATCCTGCACCGAGACAAGCCCTTGATCGAAGCCCGGCAGTGAGGTGACGTCTACACCCTGCTCTAGTTTTAAAGCCTGAGCTGCAAAAGGGTGCGTTGATGACACCAGGCCCTGCACTTCCAGCATCGTTTGATACGACTGCGTTTTATTTTGCGCGGCATTTACCCGCAGCCATAGAGGTGGACGCTGGTTATTGGCTTCTAAAATAGCTTGCCAGTGCTCCGGCCAATCCTGCTTTAATAAGGCGATCAACCAGTAGGGGTGTGAGTAGAATGCCTCCTGATTAGGCTGCATCTTTTTCAACACAACCTCTTGGTCACGAATAAAGTTACGCAGCACGCCATTGATTAGTGCCTTCGCCCACTGTTTGCCCAGTGCCTTACTGGCGCTGACCGCTTCGTTGACCACAGCGTAGTCGGGTGTGCTCAACTCGGTCAACTCATACAGCGCCATCAGCAACAGCATCTTCACTTCCTGTTCTTTATTGCGTAGTGGTTTTTGCAGAAACTGGTTGAGCAAGAAATCGAGTTTCCAGTACCAGCGCAGGACACCATTGACCAGCTCCATGGCCAGTGCACGGTCACGGCCTTCCAGCACATCGGCGGTTGATCTGGCAATAACCAGTGAACGTCCCTGCACCAACACCTGCTGCAAAATTTTTAGTGCAACAGATCGAGCATTGACGGCTTTGTTTTTCCTGTTTGATTGGCTGGCGATGAGACTACTCCATGCCCAGTATCTGGCCTTCTATATCATGTGCATTGGCA
The DNA here is from genome assembly GCA_029880105.1 of Gammaproteobacteria bacterium. Taxonomy (GTDB): domain Bacteria; phylum Pseudomonadota; class Gammaproteobacteria; order SZUA-229; family SZUA-229; genus LH-M37. The sequence continues at coordinate 5,274 of JAOUPA010000020.1, read as the reverse complement.
AAATCTGCAGCTGCCATGACCTTCTTTCCCGATGGCTGCACCTGCAACAAACGTAACACACCTTTGCCTGCGGCAACATCAATACCTTCTTTACCACAATTCAGCACAGTACCGGCTGCCGCATTTGAAGAAGTACCCAGCACCTCGGATTGCCAGATACGCAAAACATCCAGCTTGTTTTTGTACCGCCACGAGGTAAAGGCAACCGGCCATGCATTGAAGGCACGCACACTATAATGAATCTGCTCAGCCGATAACGACCAGTTAATTTCAGCCTCCTGCTTACTCAGCTTGCTGGCGTAGGTTGCCAGTGCATCATCCTGTTTCTCAGCGAGAATCCTGCCCGCGATAAAATCAGGCAACATCGTCATTAAAGTCTCTGCACCCATAACCATCAGGCGATCATGCATGCTTGAGCCGGTATCATCACTGCGGATATCACAGACCTGCTTCGCCAGCATATTGCCAGTATCCAGGCCAACATCCATCTGCATAATAGTAATCCCCGTCTGTTTGTCTCCGGCAAGAATTGCTCGCTGAATTGGTGCAGCACCCCGCCAGCGTGGCAACAATGAAGCATGCACATTAATACAGCCCAGACGCGGAATATCCAGTACCGATTTCGGTAACAGCAGTCCATAAGCCGTGACGATCATCAGATCCGGGTTTAATTCACGCAGTGCATTTTGGTCGGCTTCAGACTTGAGTGACTCAGGCTGAAACACCGGGATATTATGCTCGAGTGCTTTTTGCTTGACCGGCGATGGACGCGGCTCACGGCCTCGACCGGCGGGACGATCTGGCTGCGTATAAACTGCAACCACATCATAACCGCCGTCAATCAAAGCCAACAGTGGTGCTACCGCAAAGTCAGGGGTGCCCGCGTAAATAATTCGAATGGATTCAGACACGTTTGGACTCTTTATTAATTAGACAGCAATATTGAAGGACCTAAACTATCACATTCTGACGACGCGCCTTCTCAAGCTTCTTCCTGAGTCGTTGCTGCTTAAGTGGCGACAGGTAATCGACAAACAGCTTGCCCTGCAGATGATCCATTTCGTGCTGGATACACACCGCCAGAAGCTCATCAGCCTGCAGTGTAAATTCATCGCCGTGCTGATCACGGGCCCTGACCGTAATGCGCTCGGCACGCTGCACCTTTTCATAGATATCTGGTACCGACAGGCAGCCTTCATCGGAAACTTCCTCACCACTGCTTTCCAGCACCTCCGGATTAATCAGGCAAAGCGGCTGATCCCTATCCTGGCTGATATCGATAACAATCACCTGCTGGTGTACATTCACCTGGGTTGCTGCCAGGCCAATACCCGGCGCTGCATACATGGTTTCAAACATATCCTTCACCAGCTGCTGGAGTTGCTGATCAAATTTTTCTACCGGTTTCGCCGTGGTGCGCAGGCGCTGATCTGGGTAGTGCAATATTTCAAGTTGTGCCATATTAATTTCTTCAGATAAAGGCGAGTTCAGGGATTTCTGCTAAAATCATTGAAAACTTACTTATTAAATCGAAGTTTATCAGCTAAACTCTTGAAAACAACGGATAATTTCAGGGAAAATATTGGGGCATAAAATAACAATGAACACACCCACCTTCTTTACCAGATATCTAATTGTAACCTTTTTACTGTCAGCTGGCCTATCGGCCTGCTCATCTACTGAAAAGCGTCCTGAGTCTTCTTCACCAATGGACAGCCAGCAATCAACCGAATCACAGGCTGGCAGCCGCTTAGAAGAACAAATGACTGGCTCTGAGTTAGACGCCAGCCAGCAAAAACAAACGACTGTCCGTGTAAAAGAAAGCCACCCCCGCCAGTACACAGTAAAAAAAGGCGACACCCTGTGGGATATCTCCAGCCAGTTTCTAAGAGACCCCTGGTTCTGGCCTGAAATCTGGCATAAAAATAAGCAGGTTCAGAATCCACACCTTATTTATCCCGGTGATGTACTGACACTGATCTACGTTGAAGGCCAACCTCAAATTATTGTTAATGGCGGCCAGCAGCAACAAACTACCCACACTACTCGTACAACAGAAATAGTTGCAAGAGATGATCAGCCACAGTTACGCACAGTCAAGCTCAGCCCTTCTGTACGTAAACAGGGCCTGGATGCCAGCGTTGTTACTATACCCGGCGATGCCATACGCCAGTTCCTGAGCAAACCCCGCGTGGTAACAAAAGAAGAACTGGAAGAAGCCCCTTATATCCTGGCCAGCGTTGATAACCACCTGATTCTAGGGCAGGATAATCGGGTCTATGTCCGTGGCGAACTGGACAAAGATCGCGTCAGGTACACCGTCTTCCGTCCCGGTAAAGAACTGGTCGACCCGGAAACAGACGAAGTTTATGGTTATGAGGCTGTATACGCTGGTGAGGCACATATTAGGGAATACGGTGATCCCGCAGTTGCACGGCTAACTTCGACTGAGCGTGAAGTATTGATCGGTGATCGGTTACTACCCATGGATAAAAGTAAGGTCAGTAGCCTGTATTACCCACGTACCCCTGACCGCAAGATTAAGGGACAGGTTATCTCCCTGTTCGACGCCCTGTTCGGCATTGCCAAGTTCCAGATTGCTGTAGTTAACCGGGGTACGCGTGACGGCCTTGAAGTAGGACACCTGCTGGCAACGCTATCAGCTGGAGAGACCGTTCGTGATACCTACAGCATCAGGGAAAGAAATGATGACGTCAAACTACCTGATGAGCGTAGCGGCCTGATGATGGTATTCCTGACCTTCGACAAGGTAAGTTATGGACTGATGCTGGAATCTACCCGTGTTGTTAATAACTACGATACCGTTGTCACACCTGAATAAACTAAACCACAGGAAATATCGTCAGGGATGAGCGATATAGAGGACTGGCTATTTCTACTGCACACCGAGGGACTAGGTGTTGCGGGTTTTCACAAGTTACTCAACACCTTTGCTCATCCTGGAAACATACTGGATGGACGCAGTGCCCAGCTGGCTAAACTGGGTCTTAGTGACAAAACCATCACCGCAATCCGACAACGTGACCCTGAGCTCATTCGAAAAGACATCGAGTGGCTGAACGCGGCCGATAACCACCACATTATTACCCTGCTCGATCCACAATACCCGGAACAGCTAAAAACCATCGATCAGCCACCACCTGTACTTTTTGTTCGTGGCGATCTCGATTATCTCCAGCGCCCGCAACTGGCCATGGTCGGAAGCCGTAACCCCACTGCCGCCGGCAGGAGAACCGCCAGCGATTTTGCCCACCACCTGTCCGATTCAGGCATCACCATTACCAGCGGCCTGGCACGTGGTATCGACGGCGCCAGTCATCAGGGCGCACTACAGGGCATCGCCGGTACTATCGCACTGGTCGCACACGGCCTCGACATCGTCTACCCCGCAGCACACCGTGCCCTGGCTGCAGAAATTGCCAACCACGGTGCGGTAGTTTCCGAAGTCACTATCGGCACCGAACCTCACAAAGGCCTGTTTCCCAGAAGGAACCGCATTATCAGCGGCCTGTCGCTAGGTACGCTGGTGGTCGAGGCTGCACTGAAAAGCGGCTCGCTGATCACCGCCAGACATGCGCTTGATCAGAGCCGTGAAGTCTTCGCCATTCCAGGCTCGATCCACAACCCTCTCGCCCGTGGCTGCCACCAGTTAATTCGCCACGGCGCCAAACTGGTGGAGACCGCCAGCGACATCATTGAAGAGCTGCTACCGCACCTGCCTGAATCAGTTCCCACCGCGAATAAGGCGGTAAATTCTGCAAAAACCGAACAGACACTTGACCCCGATCACCAAAAACTGCTCAAATGCCTCCAATATGAAGCCGTTGCGATTGATGAACTGGTCAATTGCACGGGATTTTCAGCTGCCGAAGTGGCCTCTATGTTATTGATTATGGAGCTTGAAGGCAGCGTTGTGAACCAAAGTGGCAGGTATACACGCATCAAATAGCGTGCCTGCAAAATCACTCTCTATAACTTGTGAGCATATAAGTAACCATGTTGATTAAGCAATCCGTCGTCGATGTACTGATGTTTCTCTTTGAAGAATTTATGGGTGATAGTAATGAACCCATCGATGGCCGTAGCGACATTCAGGTCAGACTGGAAGAGGTGGGTTTCCAGCATCAGGAAATCGATCAGGCCTTTAGCTGGCTGGAAGACCTGGCCACACTACGCGAAGGCAGCAACCATGTCTCTGCCAATACCAGCAGCATCCGCATCTTTAGCGACGTTGAGAAAAGCATTCTCAACAAAGAGTGTCTCGGCTTCCTTATCTTTCTCGAGCAATCAAAAATACTCACCCCGGTAACACGAGAACTGGTGCTTGATCGTATCGTTGCACTCGAGCATCCACTGGATATGGAACAGCTCAAGTGGATCGTGATGATCGTACTTCATACCCATCCTGGAGAAGAAAATGCTTTTGCATGGATGGAAAGCTTGGTATTCAATGAAATTACCGACTATATCCAGTAATTCATCAATACCCAATCAGCAGCGTAGCATCACGAATGAGCAAAAATCTTGTTATTGTTGAGTCGCCAGCAAAAGCAAAGACCATAGAAAAATACCTGGGCAAGGATTTCAAGGTTCTCGCTTCATACGGTCACGTCCGTGACCTGGTGCCAAAAGAAGGTGCAATAGATACCGAACACAACTTCGAGATGAAGTACCAGGTGATTGAGCGCAATGAAAAACACGTCGACAAAATAATCCAGACACTGAAGAAAGCTGACACCCTCTACCTCGCAACTGACCAGGACCGCGAAGGTGAGGCCATTGCCTGGCACCTGTATGAATTACTCAAGGACAAGGGTGCTCTCGAAAATATCATGGTGCACCGTGTTGTCTTCAACGAAGTGACCAAGCGCGCAATCAAGGAAGCTATTGATTCACCGGGCGAGCTCTCAACCAATTTAATCAATGCACAGCTGGCAAGGCGAGCGCTCGATTACCTGGTTGGTTTCAATCTATCGCCCCTGCTATGGAAAAAAGTCCAGCGTGGTTTATCTGCAGGTCGTGTACAAAGCCCAGCACTACGTTTGATCGTCGAGCGTGAAATTGAAATTGAAAATTTCGAGCCACAGGAATACTGGACCATCGATGCCAATATTGCCAAAGACAACCAGCCGTTTCTGGGCAAACTGAACTTATATAAAAATGAAAAAATAAAACAGTTCAGTATCACCGACGAGGCCAGCGCTACCGAGGTACGCAACACCCTGCTGGCCACAGCCAATGGCCAGCTCTCTG
>JAOUPA010000106.1 GCA_029880105.1 Gammaproteobacteria bacterium | reverse complement strand
GCGCTAGCTGATATGGATTTGATGCTCAAGCTGCTCGATACCAGAGCAGAAATTATAGATACAAAAGATAGTGAGCAACTATTAATCAATCGGGCTCATATCAAGTTCGAACACGTTTCATTTGATTACAGTCCAGATCGTAAAATTCTTGACGATGTATCATTTGAAATCGAACCGGGACAAAAAGTAGCGATTGTTGGGCCATCAGGTGCAGGAAAGTCAACACTGGCCAGATTGCTGTTTCGTTTTTATGAGGTCGATAGTGGTTCAATACAGATTGATGGTCAGGATATTAACCATGTCACACAGGCCAGTCTTCGGCAGAATATTGGAATAGTGCCACAGGATACCGTGCTATTTAATGATAGTATCGAACACAATATCCGTTACGCCAAGCTCGATGCCAACGATGAAGAGATTAAACAGGCTGCGACAATGGCCAACCTGCATACTTTTATTGAAAGCCTCCCAGATAAATATCAAACACTGGTCGGTGAGCGTGGCCTGAAACTGTCAGGCGGGGAAAAACAGAGACTCGCCATTGCGCGTGTCGTGCTTAAGAATCCAAAAATTCTCGTCTTCGATGAGGCAACTTCATCGTTGGATTCGCATTCAGAACAACAAATCCTGGCATCTCTAAAAGCTGTTGCGGAGCATCATACGACTCTGGTTATTGCGCATCGACTTTCAACTATTATCGATGCCGATAAAATACTGGTACTCGATCAGGGGCGTATCGTTGAGCAGGGTAGTCATCAGCAGCTTATCGAGCAGCAAGGCCTGTACAAATACCTGTGGGATTTGCAGCAGGAAGAGCGAGAAATCGAAATTGCGCTTGAATCGGTTAAAACGCATTAATTATTAGAAATCATTAATTTAATAATGAATGTTTATGTTCGATAGAATGTATTGTGGTTTTATGTATATAATCAGACTCGAATGCATTACTACCCATGTAGGATATGATTTTATATAAGGAGCAATCGTATGAAAAAAATTATAAAAATAATCGTTCTTCTATTGTTTCTTGTTGTTCTGGCAGCAGCTGTATTTGTATATACATTTGATGCAAACAAGTATAAAACTGAAATCGCCAGCGTTGCACAGGCGCTAACTGGTCGAACTGTCACTATAGAGGGTGATGCCGAAATATCTGTATACCCATGGATAGGTATCAAGCTGAACAACGTGGTCATTGATAATGGTGCGGGTTTTAGTAAACAAACCTTTGCAAGAATAGGTCAGTTTGATATCAATGTTAAAATTATACCGTTGCTACAAAAGCGGTTAGATATAGATAAGCTTGTGCTGCATGAGCTTTCAGTTGATTTTGAGACTAATCTGGCAGGAGAATATAACTGGACAGACTTATCAGGGAGCCATGAAAATCAGGATGCTTTAGGCAAATATGGCTTGATCGGCCTGGCCATTGGTGGCATTAATCTGACCGACGCCAATATTAACTGGCTAGATGTAACGTCCGGCAAGTATTTCAGGATATCGAAAGCAAGTATTGAAACTGATGCAGTGGTTGAAGGTAAACCGCTGCCGGTAACATTCAAGGCCTACCTGGAGAGTAGTCAGCCGGACTGGCAGGCGGCTGTATCGGCAACAGCCGAACTCATGTTTGATGGCGAGCAGCCTGTCATCGATATCAATAATATTAAACTCAAATCGAAAGCCATTCTTTCAGAGGAAAAGGGCGGTAACCTATCGTTTGCCTTGGTTACCGACGGCAAGGTTAACTATCAGGATGCAACTGCAAAATTAACTAATACCCGTTTTAGCGTTTTTGGTTTGATAATGAGCGGAGAGTATGATGTTAGCAATATCTTCTCAGTTCCCACAATTGAGGGGCCGCTGAAAATTAAATCATTTGCTGCGGCTGATTTTGTTAAGCATTTCAATGTGGAAATACCCCCACTATCCAATGAAGACAGCCTGAAAAATATTTCACTGGTTGCACAGTTTAAAACTGATTTTGATGCTGTATATTTTGATGAGTTATCTGCGCAAGTGGATCAGAGTATTATTCGTGGCCATGTGCATATTGATAGCATTGCCAATATGATTGTCCGTTACAAACTGGATATGAATAAGTTGGCCTTGCTCGATTACACTAAAGCACCTGCTGAAGATGCGCCAAATGTGTTCATGCTCCCAGTAGACCTGATTAGAGCATCTGATGTTGAAGGCTCACTTGATATTGATTCTTTGATGGTGGGTGAAGTTGAGTTAAGAGATTTTCATGCTGAATCGCAGATTGCTAACGCGAAACTAACGGCCAATCCAGTTACAACCTGGGTTAATGACAGCGAGGTAAAGGCTGCTATCCAGCTTGATGCGCATGATAAGCCCCAGGGACAGGTATTGTTAAAGGTCAATAATGTCAATGCTGATGCAAGCCTTAACCCAATGCTGGTTAGTATTCTTGGTGATGAGTCGCTGGTTATCGAAGGTATGCTGGATATAGATGCCAATCTCAAAACACAGGGCTTGAGTATTGATGAACATAAAAAATCTGCTAATGGCCTGGTGAAGATTGCAATGAAAGATGCAGTGCTCCAGGGCGTAGATGCTGATTATCTGTCTCGAAGTGTTGTGGTTGATTATGCAAATAGGAATAATTTCAGGACACGTAAATCATATGCGCCTGAATTTACACCTGACAAAAGGGCTGAAGTTAAAAGTTTAGATGCTTCATTTAAGGCATCAAATGGCCGGTTTAATAACAAGGATTTAAAGATAGTATTACAGGACTTCACAATTACCGGCTCTGGATCGATTGATTTTATAAATAAAAAACTTGATTATCGCCCTGTTATTGATGTTAATGTTGAAGACAGGGTTGATATACGCGATAAGTTGAGAGATCACCCGATGGAGTACCATGTGTATGGTGATTTTGCTAACTTAAAGCGAGAATTTGAACTCGATAAATATGATCTTCTGGTGGGTCGACTGTTATTGCAAGAGTCAAAAATACGCAGAAACAAGCAGTTAAATGCCCGGTGATCGTTAGCTAATTAACTGCTCTGGACTAATTATTTTTTCGTGATTTTTTGATTTTCTTCAGGTAGTCATTTAACCATAGCTTGTCTATCAGTGAGATGACAGCATTAGCAGATGAGCCGAGGCATTTTGTTGCGGCGAATTCATTGGCAGGCTCAGACATATATGGCGAGTCATGTCCAATGTTCTCAAGTCTTTGTTTGAGCTCGGCCCTCGGGTTCTTTCTATCCGGCTCTTTTTTAAATACCTCGTTAATCAGTGACCTTAGTTTGCTGTCTTTCATGCTGGCAAGCATCGAGGCGCTTATATTTTTATAGGGTGTAAGCGAGGCGTCGGCTTTTACAGATGCGACTTTCTCAATGGCCGGCCAGTAGCGCTGCTTCATGTAATGACTATAAACCGAATCAGCGGTAATCATTTCACGTACATCGTCGTGTATAAATATTTCCATTGCATAGGTGTCTGCATTTAATTCATCCAGCCTGGCGGCGTAGGTCGATATTGCTGAGTACATCGAGGCATAAACAGAAATAAGCCATTTGAGAAAAAAACGATCAATATATTGTTGTTTGCCATAGGCAATACTGTACTGCTGCCATATTGGTCTAAGTTGATACAGCCAGTTGAGTATTGGGTTGTGTCGCTTTGAGAACTGGCCAATACGACGAGCTAGCATACATTCAAACTGTTTCTGTGGAAAACAGAGCAGTACTGGCAGGCCTATAACCATGGTATTGGTTGACCATACAGGCAATCCCCATTTTGGAACTTTAATAATATCCAGCTCGTATTCCTTGGTAATAACAATGCGATCTATTTTTGGGCGCTTGAAATGGCTACGATACTGCTCAACCAGTTTGAATATTTCGGGTGTCTTTTCTGCATTTAATGTTAGGCCTTCTGGCTGCTGTGGTTTTATTTTGATGATGCGGTAGCTAAACAGCGCGGATATCAGGAGGGTAACCAGCCAGATAACGGCAGGCTGCCAGTTATTCAGGTCGGTATTGGGTAGTACATCAAAAAGCCGTTCTATTGAGATAATAACTAATACTGGAAAAAGAAATATTAAAGCATAGCCGGCAAGCGCCATTAAGATGACGACGAAAAGATAGGCCTGCGAGAATTTCCGGACTACAGCGCTGACTCGTTTATAGAAGTTATTGATTTTAGTACGTATGCGGTCGACTATTTCCATATTGTTCTCTATTGTTTGGAGCGATGACTATTAATCGAATATATGTAAATTATATTCGCATCTGCCTGTGATTTCATATGCATTTATAGCAATCTACCTGATATATCGGTATTGTTTAAAAGCGATTAGAATGGTTGCTAATATTGTCACGTGAGTCTGTAGTATGGAATATGATGTTGTTGATGCGCTGATATCCCCCATGGGTCGTCTGGATGTTCTTTCCAAGTATGAGGTGGCCAAGTTACTGGATCACAGCCAGGGCGGGCTATATTCACTGTTTCGTAACTGTTCACTGGCGGTGCTGAATTGTGGCAGTCATACTGATGATGGCAAGGCCCTGCTGGATCGTTATAAATCATTTGATATCCGCGTTATCCAGGTAGAGCGCGGTATCAAATTACAGCTGACCAATGCCCCGGCCATTGCCTTTGTTGATGGCCAGATTATCAAGGGTATTAATGAACATCTGTTTGCCGTGCTGCGTGACGTCATTTATACCAATGAAAAAATTAGTGAAAATCCCAATATCAATTTATCTGATTCTGAAGGCATTAGTAATGCCGTGTTTCATATATTGCGTAATGCCGAGGTGTTACACGCCAAGACTGATCCGAATATGGTGGTGTGCTGGGGCGGGCATTCCATTTCCCGTTTTGAATATGATTACAGCAAGGTAGTTGGCTATCAGCTTGGCCTGCGCGGTATGGATATCTGCACTGGCTGTGGGCCGGGTGCGATGAAGGGGCCAATGAAGGGGGCAACTATCGGCCATGCCAAGCAACGTAATAGCCACGGCCAGTACCTGGGTATTACAGAGCCGGGTATTATTGCCGCTGAGTCGCCTAACCCCATCGTCAATAATCTGGTCATTATGCCGGATATAGAAAAGCGTCTTGAGGCCTTTGTGCGAACCGGTCATGGCGTTATTGTTTTTCCGGGTGGTGCAGGTACGGCCGAGGAGATTCTGTTTGTTCTTGGCGTGTTATTGCACCCGGATAATAAAGACATGCCGTTTCCACTTATTTTTACAGGACCGGCAAGGTCAGAAGACTACTTCAAGTCAATCAACCAGTTCCTGGTGGATATTCTGGGTGAGGATGTGCAGAGACACTACCAGATTATTATCGATGATCCAGAAAAGGTTGCTCAGACGATGGCTGCGGGTATGAAACGTGTTCGTGAATACCGACGTGAGGTCGGCGATGCCTATTATTTCAACTGGCGCCTGAAAATTGACAAGGCTTTTCAGGAAGAATTTAAACCGACTCACGAAAATATGCGCAACCTGGCGCTACATAGAAATCAGGATCGTCACCTGCTGGCGGCGAATTTACGTCGTGCATTCTCCGGTATTGTTGCCGGCAATGTGAAGGCCGAAGGTATTCAATCGATTGAACAGCATGGTCACTTCGAGATTCAGGGCGAAGCCGATATTATGGAGCGAATGGATACACTGCTGGCCTCATTTGTGGCACAAAGTAGAATGAAACTACCGGGTGAGGCCTATAAGCCCTGTTATCGCATTGTTAAATAACACTCAGCTTGTAGTCTGAAATTTTTTTATCGGCATACCGCGGTTTATTTAATGCCAGTCCTGTTAGTCAATTCTTTATGAATGCACACAACTGTTTTCCGCCGGCTTCTCTACCAGATGCCGAAATACTTATTCTTGGCTCGATGCCCGGCAGGGTATCGCTGGAAAAAAATCAATATTATGCCCATCCACGTAACCTGTTCTGGCATTTTATGCAGCTGTTTTTTGCTATCGATGTCAATGCACCATACCAGGAAAGGATTAGCGATCTAAATAAAAATAAGGTCGCCTTGTGGGATGTGCTTAGTCAGTGTGAGCGAGAAGGCAGCCTGGATGTGAATATCAACATACAAACCGAACAGGCCAATGATATTGCCGGTTTTCTTTCTCAACATAAAGGCATAACGAAAATCTGTTTTAATGGCCAGAAGTCCTTCTCATCATTTAAAAAACATATACTGAAAAAAATGCCTGAACTTGAGCAGCGCTATGAGCTGGTTGTGTTATCTTCTACCAGCCCAGCCAATGCCTCGATACCCAGGGAGAAGAAACTGGCGCAATGGAGAAATGCACTTCTCTCAGTATCCGGATAGTACTTTACTAAGCATCTTTATGCCGAATCACAAAGTAC
>JAOUPA010000105.1 GCA_029880105.1 Gammaproteobacteria bacterium | reverse complement strand
TGGCGATAAACTTTCCTGTAATAACAAGAATCTCGGTGGTAGTGATACCGACACCTTTACGGTAAAGGCCGGTAGATAGCTCGACTGACTGGGGTCTAGTAATAGTCTAAAACAACAATGCGCCATTTAACGGCGCATTGTTGTTTTTAGGGTAATCCAAACAAGCCTAGGCGTTTTTCTTTCCAGTAATCATCGCCTTCACCAGATTTTCAGCATGCAGTCGGCTTGATACAACAACACCGGCAATATGGATCAATACTAGCAGCAGGGTGAAATTGGCGAAAAACTCATGGATATCTTCCCAGAATTCTTCCTCTTTATTTTTTTCATGCTTGCCTTCATGTTCGTGTTGGTCATCGTCAGCGAAGGCTTTTGAAATAATCGAAACCACAGCGCCATTATTTGCCAATGGCCCATGGCCTTCGACACCATAGACTTTCAGTCCGCTGATCGTGGTGGCAAACAGCGATAGCAGCAACGCAATAACCATAATGCCACCTGCCGGGTTATGACCAAGGTAATGTTTTGGCCTGTCGCTGGTCAGGTTGAGCAGGTATGCCTTAATTTCACTAAAGGAATAAATAAAATTACTAAAGCGTGCATATTTACTACCAATAAAGCCCCAGACAACACGAAAGCTGATGAGTCCCAATACAACATAACCAGCGATGACGTGCAGATCTTCGAGTTCATCCTCGGTCAGGTAGGCGACGGTAAAGGCAACAACCAGCGACCAGTGAAAAATGCGGACGAGAATGTCCCAGACAGGTACAGGGTTCTTGTCATTCATGGCTATTCCCCAAAGTTAGTTGCCTGATCTTTATTGTTCATTATAAACATTAAGTTAGTATTAAAAGCTTTTTGTTCTTTCAAAGTACTAGCTTTCTGGTTATTTATAGCTAATCTCTGGTCTGAATTAGTTATATTCAAGTGAATGCTATTCGAAGGAGTGATGAAATGAAAATGGTTCTTATTTTTATAGTATTGTTTCTGACCATGGCGATCAATCTGCCACATGGTATGATCATGCGACTTGGTTTTGATGCTGATATTCTCATTGCCGTACTGGTTGCGGTAGTATTGGCTGGACTACTAAGGAATAGTCAGCTGTTTCTGGTTTTTCTTGTTGTTATATGTATGGTGGCGGCAAATCTACCTGGGGAAATGCTTATCGAATATGGTATTGATCCAGATTATTTTCTGGGTATACTCATAGCACTATCACTCTTTCCGATTGGGAACAAACTTTTTGGCAAGTAGTACTCGAGCGTTTTATATATAGCGCTCACTGACTGGTATGCAAACATGTTTATATATGCGAGTCTGTATTCCCTAGTTTCATAAATGCTACAAATCTATTTTTTTATTTTCATCACAGGATTCTTGTTATGCAGGATAATAATGAAATTATTATTGAGAATTTTGTAGCGGGTATATCTGCGGATAACTACGATGATTTCGACCAAGAGCTCGACCCTGCCAAGTTAGGACAAAAGCTGGTACAGAATAACCCGCTTCGGGGTAGTGTAGGTGAGTATCAAATTTATGCCGATAGGCACATGCTTCTGAACCTGGTTAAGAGTAAGAAGGCCAGGCCAAAAAAATACCGTGTTAGCCTGAGTTATCTTTTAGCCGAACCTGAACATTATAAAATGATTGCCTGGAAATGGCTGTATGCCTGTCTGTCGTTGCTGGCGCTAACGGCGTTGTTTGTCACGCTCGTCATTAAAGATATGATGCCTCTAGCTTATGGTGTTACCGCTGCAGCAGTCACGTTCACAGCGGCAGTGATTTGTGCACTCATCTTTGTTTATTTGATGCGTGACGAGTATATTTTTAAAGGTGAGTTTGGTGGCATTGAATTATTCCGGCTGGAAAATAAAAAGCCGAACCAGAAGGTGTGTGATGAATTTCTCATCGTACTCCAGAATGCAATAGACAAGTCAAAAGCAAATATCTCCGTGGCAAACAGACTGGTCAATGAATTAAAAATGTGCCGTCGTCTCAAGGACGAAAATATTATTGATGAAGATGCTTACACTGCCGCAAGAACTGCCATCTTCAGGCATAAGCAGTATAAGGCCTAGATTTGTAACTATGCATCTTAGTTATAAAGGCAGCTTCCTAATCTGAGCTCAATGTACATCTAGCTTACTTAACTCGGTGATAATTGCAGTAATTAGCGATTCACCTTGAGGCCCCATACGGGTGCATAATTTATCGATACTGCGCTCACCATCGACCATGTTTTTGATGACCGCGCTCAGGCTGGCGAGATCACCGCCGGCCTTGGACATCTGCTCGGCCATACCCCCCAGCATAATTACCGCATCGTGGTCACCGCGACCAGCACTACTGATTAGCTGTGCCAGCATTGGTGCAGCGGCTGTGGCATCGGGCTGCTGGTCGGCTTTGGGCAGGCTGGTCGGATCCTGTATGCCTTTTAAAATGGCATCAATAATCACCTGGTCTTCTTCATCCAGTCCGGCTAACAGGCTATTTTCACGGTTGCCATTGATAATTTTTCGAATTGCTGCAACCAAGCCCAGCCAGCCATTTTGTTCAGATTGCTTCAAAACAAGCTCAAGCTGTTGTTTAATTCTGGGTGATAGATGGTCTGTACGACGGCGCCAATCAGGCCGGCATGGGTCTGGAGGATCTGTTCCTGTTTGCTTGGTGTTGGCATGATGGTCTCGGTAATTGATCTCAGATGCAGAGGTTAACGTTGTCAGCTAATTCGGGCAAGCGTAGCAGTCGATAGATGGTAATAATAAAAATTCTGAGAATGACTTGCATTTACATAAATATATGGTAGTTAATATATCAATATATTATGTACGGTTTTATTATTGCAATAAAAATAGTGTTACAGGGTTGAATGGGTACAGATAAAAAATTTCTCAAAATTCCCAAAAAATAATTTTAATTCGCACTGGTGGCTGGTTCCAGCTGCTCGTTAGTGACTGTTATGCCACCTAATTAGGAGAGACGTTTAATGAACTGGTTTAATAACTTAAGTATAAGTAAAAAAATTGCCAGTGGTTTTACTGCTATGGCACTGCTCATGGTGATATCGGTGCTATTAGTTCTAAAGGGCGTGCAGGACCTTCAGGATATTAATGAGCGTGTGTTTGAGTTACGCGTACCCACGGTACTGGCTTCGACCAATATGGTTAACGGCGTCAATCATTCACTGGCCGGCCTACGCGGCTGGATGATTTTGCATAAGGAGCAATTCAAACACGATCGAGCCGAGGCCTGGAAAGAAATGGATGAGGCTTACGCGAAGTTACAGCATTTCTCCAAAAACTGGACTAACCCTGAGAATATTAAACGCTTGCAGGAAGTTGGTGGCATTCTCGACGAATTCAGGCAGGCACAGCAGGAAATCGAAGATATCAGTGGGACGGTTGACGATAACCCTGCGAATAAAATCCTGCTCGAAGAGGCCGCACCCAGGGCCGCAATTATCATAAAAGAAATTACTGATATGATTAACATCGAGGCCGATCAGCCAGCCACCGAAGAGCGCAAGGCACTGCTGGGTATGATGGCCGATGTCCGCGGTAGTATGGGCATGTCTCTGGCCAATATCCGTGCCTTCCTGTTGACTGGTGATGAGAAGTTCAGCAATGAGTTCCAGCGTTTCTGGGATACCAATGAAATGCGCTATGCAGATCTAAAACGAAACCGCTCTTTGCTGACCAGCAGGCAAAGTGCGGCCTTTGCTCGTATGGACGAGGCACGAGAGGAATTTAAGGTGTTACCGCCGAAGATGTTTGATATTCGCGGTGGTGATCAATGGAATATTGCCAATTACTGGCTTGGCACCAAGGCCGCACCCAAGGCTAAAAAAATACTGGAAATAATGGAAGCGATGGTCGCTAATCAGGAACAACTGGAAGCGGAGGATATTGCCCTTGCTAAATCAACTGCGACAATGCTGGATATTGAAATTGTGGTGATAGGTGCGGTTTCAGTACTGCTTGCAATCATTGTGGCCGTGTTTGTCACACGTATGATTGTGGTGCCGGTAGCCAAAGCAGCAGAAGGCCTCAAATTAATTGCCGCAGGCAAACTGGGCAGACGCTGGGATGTCACCAGTAAAGATGAGCTGGGTCGCATGCTCGAAGACATGAACAGGATGTCAGACAACCTCACCGAGGTCATTGCTGAGGTGATGAATGGTGCAATGACCATTGATGTTGCGGCCAAGCAGGTTTCTTCCGGTACCATGGATCTGAGCCAGCGTACTGAAGAGCAGGCCTCGAGTCTGGAAGAGACGGCATCCAGTATGGAAGAAATGACTTCGACGGTTAAACAGAATGCCGATAATGCCAATCAGGCAAACCAGCTGGCGCAGGTCGCCAGAGACCAGGCTGATGCCGGTGGCCGCGTGGTCAACAATGCTGTTAAGGCGATGGGTGAAATCAACCAGTCCAGTAACAAGATTGCGGACATCATCGGTGTAGTCGAAGAGATTGCTTTCCAGACCAACCTGCTGGCACTGAATGCGGCGGTGGAGGCTGCACGTGCCGGTGAGAGTGGTCGTGGTTTTGCCGTGGTCGCCTCCGAGGTGCGTGTACTGGCAGGGCGTAGCGCCGATGCCGCTAAAGAAATTAAGGCACTGATTGAAGACAGCCTGAGTAAAGTAAAGGCGGGTACCGAGCTGGTAGATAAATCGGGTGAGACGCTGGAAGAAATTCTGACCGGTGTGAAAAAGGTCTCGGACATCGTTTATGAAATTGCAGCAGCGAGTAATGAGCAGTCCAGTGGTATCGACCAGGTGAATAAGGCCGTGATGCAGATGGATGAGATGACGCAGATGAATGCCTCACTGGTAGAAGAAGCGGCTTCAGCCAGTCGTTCGATGGAAGATCAGGCGAAACACCTGAGTGAACGCGTCAGGTTCTTTGACCTGGGCGACCAGCAACATCGTATCGCCAGAACAATAGAGCAAAATGTGCGCAAACAGCAGCAACAGGCAGAAGTTGCAATGCAAACCAAGTCAAAGAAAATTGCATCGGCAACGAAATCCGTACCCGCCATTGCCAACAGGTCTGATGATAGTGAGTGGCAGGACTTCTAACTGGCCAGTTATGGCTTAAGGCTAAATAAAAAAACCGCAGTATTTAGCTGCGGTTTTTTATGGCCTGAAACTATCTGGAGTTACAGTGAACGGATTTTTTCGGCCTGATCCTGAAGCTGCTGTAGCGACCTGGAAAATTCGGCCAGTTGCTGGCGTTCTTTTTCAACGACGGCTGCGGGTGCCTTGTCGACAAAACCGGGGTTCTGTAATTTGGCTTCGCCTTTTTCGATATTGCTTTGCAGTTTACCCATCTCTTTTTCCAGGCGTGCCAGCTCGGCTTCTTTGTTGATCAGTCCGGCGAGAGGAATCAGGATCTGCATTTCACCGACCAGCGCGATGGCAGATTCTGGCGCGGTATCGTTTACATCTAGCCATGTAATTGATTCCAGCTTGGCCAGTGTCTCGATAAAGGTATTATTACTTTCGAAACAGACCCTGTCGGTATCACTGGCGTTCTGCAATAGAACAGGTAGAGGTTTACCCGGAGGGATATCCATCTCGGAGCGAATTTTACGCACGCCGGTAATGAAGTTTTTCACCCACTCGAGTTCGGTCTCGGCAGTCACATCAATTTTTTTCTGGTCGGCAACAGGATAGGCCTGCGTCATGATGGTATCACCCGACTTGCCTGCCAGTGGTGCAATCATCTGCCAGAGCTCTTCGGTAATGAAGGGCATGATCGGATGGTTCAGGCGCAAAATTGTTTCCAGTACGCGCACTAATGTGCGACGTGTACCACGTTGTGCGGCCTCTGAAGTCTCGTTGTTGAATAATACGGGTTTTGACAGCTCAAGGTACCAATCGCAGTAATCTTCCCAGACAAATGAATACAGGTCGTTTGCGGCGAGATCGAAACGGTATTTTTCAATGTGTGTGCCGACGGTTTCTTCTACATGTTGCAGGCGAGAAATAATCCAGCGATCTGCCAGTGACAATTCGACATCATCATTGTCGATACCGGTATCCTTGTCTTCGGTCTGCATCAACACGTAACGCGTTGCGTTCCATATTTTGTTGCAGAAGTTTCGGTAACCTTCGACACGCTGTAAATCAAAACGTACATCGCGGCCGGTTGAGGCCAGCGCAGCAAAAGTAAAACGCAGGGCATCGGTGCCGAAGGCAGGAATACCATCTGGGAATTCCTTGCGCGTCTGTTTTTCAATTTTCTTCGCCAGTTCCGGTTGCATCATATTGGCGGTACGTTTGCTGACCAGCGCCTCCAGGTCAATGCCGTCAATCAGATCAATCGGGTCGAGTACGTTGCCTTTCGATTTTGACATTTTCTGGCCGTAAGAATCACGTACCAGGCCGTGAACGTAAACTTCGTGGAACGGTACATCGTCC
>JAOUPA010000019.1 GCA_029880105.1 Gammaproteobacteria bacterium | reverse complement strand
ATAAGACTGAGATCAATGGTACCCAGGCTGGTTACACCAAAGAATGAGTCGACTTGCCATGATTTGGCTATCAGATCAACAACACGGGTACCTGCATTAGCGCCGTTGGCAGTCACGCTCACATTAGATGTGCTGAGATCACCTGCATCAACGACGATAATATTACCGGCAGTATCGACACCATTTGTGATGAGTATCAGATTGTTTGCCGCGGTATCAACTCGATTAAGGCCACCGATACCAATGCCACCAGCGGCATTGAGCGTCAATACATTGGCCGTTACTGTGCCGCTCGTACTGTAGATATTGCCAACAGACGCCGTCAGCGTTAGTGAATCAGTCGCATTACCAATAGCACCTGCGAGCACCCATTCGTCTGCAGTCAGGTCAACGGTCTGTGCACTAGCATCTGTACTGACAGCACCCAGGCTTAACGTTGAACCTGTTGCATCAACATAAATATTACCGTCAACGCCAACCCCGCTTGTTGCAAGCGCTATTCCGCCAGCGGTCAGCTTGATCGGCGAGCCAAGCGATCCAATACCTGTAGCAGAAGTTAATGTAATCGTGCCGGTTGCACTAATAGAATCTGCGCCACCCGCATTATAGATACCATGTGGTGGAACTGCGGCACTCAACTCTGTGGCTGTCAGTTTAAGATCAATATTGGTTGCAGTTCCTGTTACGGCAAAGGCACCGCTGATCTGCCATGACTGCGCTGTCAGATCCACTGTTCTTGTGGCTGTGTTTGTACCATTGGTCACTACACTAACACTCGCCGTGCTGAGATCACCCGAGTCAACAATGGTGATATTTCCAGCCGCATCGTTACCCGCTGTTGTCAGGGAAAGTGAGCCGGCGGCGGTATTAACCGCACCACCAATACCTATGCCACCTGCCGCATCCAGTATCAGGCTGCTAGCGGTAACCGTTCCGGAGCTGGTAAAAATATCACCAGTTGTCGCCGTTAAACTGATGGTATCGTTTGCATCACCAAAGCTCGAGGCCAACTCAAAAGAATCTGCAGTTAATGTAACCACCTCGGCAGAAGCAGCCGCGGTCGATGCATTGACGATTATTGCAGCGCCGCCATTAGTTAACGTAATGGCACCAGCACCAGCGGTACCTGCACTGGTAAGATCAAGCGAGTTAGCTGCGGTATTTACCAGTCCAAGGCCACCGATACCGATTCCACCCGCTGCGTTTAATGTCAGGCTATTCGCCGTTACAGTACCTGCACTGGTAAAGATATTGCCCGTTGCAGCGGTCAGGTTAATAGTATCGTTGGCATCGCCAAAGCTGCCTGCCAAATCAATTGAATCACCGGTAATCGAAATTGTTTGCCCTGATGCATCTGTACTAACACTGCTCAAGCTCAAAGCTGTGCCTGTTGCATCAACATGAATATCACCCGCAGCCGCAGCGCCTGTCGTAGCTAATGCAAGACCGGCAGAACTCACCAGAATATCCGATACGGCTGTAGCGCCTGCTAACGAGGTACCAATACCCGTCGCTGAAGTCAGGGTAAGCACACCTGTTGCGCTGATCGTATCTGCACCACCGCCGGTGGCATTGAAGATACCGTGCGGCTTGGTCGTTGGATCTGCAAGTGTTTCAGTTGCGGTCAGGTTAAGGTCGATATTCGTGACGATACCGGCAACCGCAAATGCGCCATTGATCTCCCATGATAACGCAGTCAGATCTACGGTGCGAGCAGTCGCATTGGCACCATTGGTTGTAATTGATACGCTACCGGTATCTATATCACCTACATCAACAATAGTGATATTGCCCGCGGCATTATCACCTGCTGTAGTAAGCGTTAAGCCCCCTGTTGATTGCAGATCGGTGAGTAAGTTAATACTGCCATCCGCATTGGCCGTTAAACCACCACCCGCAGTGACCGTTGCAGCACCACCAATATTGTAATTAGCTGCACCAGAATCGGTGGTTGTTAAACTGATAGCACCTGAACCTGCATTAATTGCTTCGCTGATAACTAGATTAGCGTCAGCCGAAGTTATGGTAATAGCCTGATTTGCGAGCGTATTCACACCAGAAAACGCAGCATCAACACCACCTATAGTGAAATCACCCGCCGAATAGCTACTGTCAATTCTTATCGTACCATTGGCGATGGCCTCGACATTTGATGCAACAGTTGATACATCAATAAAACCGGCCGACTCAAGCCCTAATGCAGAAGCCGTTAGCGTATTTCCAGCAGCCCCAGCAGATCCATCATCGATATTACCCACTGTCGAACGCAAAAATACGGTGTTAGATCCCAGATCACTATTAGTACCAACGGTAATACTGCTGGCACTGATATCAAATATATGCCCCGAACCATTAACTGACAGAGCCACATTACCAATATCTAACGCTATCGCATTCTCGATGGCGATATCACCCAGTGTGGTTGTGCCGTTTGTTGTCAGATCCAGAATTGTGGCAGACGTCTTGATCGGGTTGAGAAGACCAATGCCACCAAACGCATCAAGGAGAATAGTCGCAGCAGGATCCGTTGTACTGATTACACCATTGACACCTGCTACACCCTCTATGTCACCGGCAGATGAGGTAATCGAGATATCGTTATTACCTGTATTGCTTATATCTTCCGATACAGTAATGGTTCCAGTTGAGGCAATGGTAATTGTGCCATTGCCTGTTGAGATACCTGTCACAGTATTACCCAGTGCATCTGGACCAACCGCAGTAACATTAAGCGCACCAGTATTACCTATATCAATATCACCTGCACCACTGGATACAGCAGCAATGGAAGACACAACTGCATCAACCGTAATATGCCTGGCTGCGCTCAACAGCAGGGAGCCCGCCGTAATAACCGATCCAGAAGACTGCTGAATAATATCCTGAGAGTCAGAAATCAACGAAACCGTTCCAGCGCCGGCATTAATATCGCCATCCCTGATCTCAATATCAGCATGAGTTGCGCCGGAACCAGGAGCAGTATTATGAAGCGTAATATTGACATCACTTGGTGATGTATCAGCAAACGCAAACTGGATACCAACATTATTAACATCTGCTATGGTGACAGTCTGATTGCCACCAGCGGCTATTGCATAAACATTGTTCGCAGTACTTGGATCAAGCTCGAGCGTAAGATCAGAAAACTCAACGGCGTTGTTAATGTTAAACGCGCCGCCTGTTATACCAGTAAGATCTGGCGTACTGATATAAACAATATGCGCAGTATTGCCAACATAGCCAATATCAGCTGCACCAGCAATCGTTTGATTTTCCAGGGTTATTGCAGAGGCAGCAAGAATATTAGAAGCAGTGTCATTCCCGGCAATATCACCAGATGCATCAGATGCCCTAAGCGCCAGAGTATCAACACCGAGATCCAGAGGTGCATCAACAGTCCAGCTTGCTGCTGTTAAATCGATACTCTGAACCGATGCGTCAGTCGTTATTGATAATTTAGAAATCAGGCCAGCAACTGTCTCAGCAATACTGATATTACCTGTGGAACCCACACCTCCAGTGGTCAGTGAGAGACTCGTCGTAGTAGTTGTATTTATCGCACCGGTAGTACCAATACCGCCATTTGCAGAACTCAGTGTTATGTTATTGGCAGTAATACCACCGACTGTAGTCGAGTTCTGGTCCTGGAGAACATCGCTGCCAGCGGTTGTGCCATTGTTGGCAACCGTAACATCACCGGTTGTTGTTAATGTTTCTAATGTGATGTCACCACTACTACTATTTGTTAAGCCCGCACCCGTGCTTAATGTAATACTGATATTGCCTGAGCCAGCATCAATGGTCGTACCATCGGCCATAGTAATAACAGCATCGCCCAGATCACGATCAGCATCCACTACACCATTGGCTGCCGTCTCGTTTGCTATCAGTGTTATATCAGCATTATTCGTTGTCAGGTTAGCATTAATCAGGATGCTGCGGCCCGCCTGCATGGTAAGCATTTTTCCGGTGGTGGCAGTTGCCGGGATCGCTTCATTAATAGTGATGTCGTTGCTCGCCTGCAACAGAATATTTGAATCGAGTGCAGCCAGTGAATCACCATCAAAACGGCTGTCTGGACCAGGATCGGCAGCATCAGCGAAGCTCACCGTCGCAGTCGCAACACCTGCACCTGCATTTTCGATAATGATATTTTTTGGATCCAGTAACAGCGTGCCGAATTCACCATTGATTGCACTGGTATCAACATAACCGGAAAAATCCAGCCAGCCCTTACCTGAGACTTCGACAAAACCGCCATTGCCTGAAAGCGATCCACCCTGTGCTGAAATATCACCGTAATACTGGGTAGTATTATCAGCCCAGACGATAACCTTGCCACCATTGCCTTCATCAATAGCATCAGCAGAGATAGATACATCTGTGGCCACATAGGTTTGTGATGCATTCTGGATAGCCGTGTTTGAACCCTGATAATCACCACCAATTAAGACCACGCCACCACCAGTGACACCTGAGACATTTATAGATGACTGATCAAACAAACCGACACGGTTACCTAACACATTAACTGTACCGCCAGTGCCGTTATCAGCCTGTGCAGCAATTACTGACTGCCCCTGCAAAAAAGTATCCGCTGAAGACTGGAGCGTAATATTGCCAGCATTACCATTATTGGCAGACGCATCTATCAGGCCTGTATGCGTGATATTTTCTGCATTAACGATGACATCACCTGCTTCATTACCAGAAACATCCAGTGTGCCACTATTATTAATATTACTGGCAGAACCGGTAAGCATGACAACACCACCTTCATTGAGCACGCGTGTTGCTTTAATAACGCCAGAATTGTTTACAACATTAGTAAATACACCACGGGCAACCTGGCCACTAATTAAGACATCGCCTCCTGTAGCCATAATTTCACCACTATTTGAAATTGCCGCATCCAGTGACTGTGCATTTTCAATAACATCGCCACTAACATTGAACTGCAGAAGTCCATCACCATCAAAATCGAGCGTTGCAGTGTTCGCTACTGCCAGGTTAATGTTGCCCGCAGTAGCCAGAATCTGGCCTTCATTAATAACGCCTGTATCACTTACCAGTGAGACCCCGCCTGTGGAAGCCGAGATAATACCTCGATTGACAATTGAGCCATTGAGCATGCCCAGCGACTCAAGCTGGTAATCACCCGACATAAATCGATCACTATTCACATCAAGGTCAGTTACAACGAGGCCACCTACATTAATTCGTGCGCTCTCTCCAAAAATAACGCCGTTCTGGTTCATTAAAAAAATGAGACCATTGGCATCAATAGAACCGAAAATTTGTGACGGTGTTGTACCATTAATTCGGTTAAGGGCAGCCGATGTAGACGAAGGCTGGGTAAACTGGACCCGCTCATTTACAGCAACATCAAAGCTGCTCCAGTCAACAACCATATTATTGCTGAGCTGCTGAATTTGTGTCATTGACGAAGATGGGGCAGTGATACTACCCTGACCAGCAACAATCTCACCACCCTGCGGTGCCGCCACGGCTGATGATGTCGCAGTTAAAACAGTTAATAGAAGCGCAGTCTTGAGTCCAGAAAGTCTGAATTTTCCTGATTGTGATGTTTGGTTATGGGCAATTGATCTCAACACTCTAGACACTTCCCTTCTATTTTCCGTTATTAAATTATGCATAAAGCCGACCCTTTCCCTTACCCTGTATAACTAAAGGTCAGGTAATACTGAACATCATCAACAATATCAGCACCTTCTGTATATGAAACAGGTTTACCGATATCAAGTCTTAACTGCATCTTGCCAGGTAGTAACATTTGGGCAGCTACACCAAATCCTGACATTGATATTGTTTCAAGCTCTCCTGCTGGAGGCTGATTAAGCGTACCTTTGGTATAATCCGCGAACACTGACAACTGCAGGATCTCGCCCCACTTCCAGCCCTCAAATGCCTTTGCCTCATAGAAAAAAGGCGCATTAAAGTTCCAGTCTACGGATACAAATACACTACTATCTCTTAACACAGCAGATGGCTGAAAAGCACGAACATTATTAGGACCACCCAGCCCCGACTGTTCCACAGGCACTAATAAGTCTGCAGAGTACTGACCTGAAAATCGAACCAGAACATTTTGATACTTATCAATAAGCTGTAGTCGAGCTAGATTCCAGTTAAATTTGCTGTAGTCGCTGTTTGATCCCGGCCTACTGGGCTTACCTGGATTATCTTTACTCAGAGAGCCCATAAAATCCTCAAGCCCCTGCGTATACTTAAATGTTCCCTGATTAATACCCTTGTATTTTTTATCGAGCACATCAAAGCCAGTTTCGAGAATGATCGCACTAACAACATCCTCGCTTACTGGTGTATCAGCAAATAAGGTTTCTGCTGTTTTATTCATCAACTCAGCTTTGCCGTATATATTGCTGCTTCGACTGCGTACAAACTGATGACTAACGAATAGATTCAGTGTTGTCACCTCACCACTAATATCAACTGTTATATTTCCCAAACTACCTACTTCATAAGAGTTAGTTGATATACCAATCCCCATCAATGTGCTGTTGCTGCCTACAGGCGTTTTATACTTAACTCCGCCATATAAATTATTTGCTGGGGAAAATGTTTGCAACAAACCAAGTTCAAAACTATCTGCATTACCAAATAAATTATTTTCAGTGTAACTAAACGTAGCCCTGTTTTGACCTGTTGATTCAGTACCATAGTTATCTATACGCACTGTGTACTCACGAGGGTCCTCTTCCTGAACCTTAACCAGCAGATTTGTTTCACCTGTATGGTCACCCGGCTGCAGCACACCATAGGCCACCAACCCGGGGAAATCACTCAAGGAGAAAAGCGCATTCTCAAGTGGCTGCTTAATTATGCTTTTACCCTCAAGATCACGAAAAATATCCTGAATGATTCCTGTTGAATATTGTTCATTACCTTCAACTTTAACCTTACCCAGCACACCTTCCTGCACATGTATAGTAACGACGCCATCTTCAACTTTCTGTTCTGGCACATAAGCCTGCGCAATAACAAAACCGGCTTTACGATACATGTCAGTAACCTGGTTAGCCACATCCTGCAACTGACCGATACTCATCTCTTCTCGATATTTTTTATTCTTGCGAAGCTGATTCAAAAACTGCGCATACTCAGCAGCCGCTTTCTCATCGTCTAGATAAAGTGAATCCTGAAGTTTTTTTCCGGCTGCCTCCATATCCTCCTTGGTCAAACCAAACTCATTCATAACATCAATGGTCTGCATTTCTAGCCTGAGCTTTTCTACTAAAGCATCGATACGATTTTGCGTAATATTGTATTCCGGCCAGTCTGTTACACCTGTAACAACAAATTTCTTCACATGCAAACGAGCGCCTGCATCCACACCCAAAGGACGCTGATAGACTGGCGGCACATCTAAAATAGTATTGATATCTCGGTGAATAAGCTCATCAAGTTTTGACTTGGTATCACCTGGATTTTGCAGATTGGTAGAATCTGATTTAACGGAATCGGCTAATGGCGCAGCTGACGACGGTTCTCCAATAATCATCAACGCAAAAAAAAGACAGTGTACAATTGCACGTATCGACGAGCAGTTTCCACCCTTAATGATCTTATTATTCTTACAATTTGACACACACATAGGAACAGCTATCCGATGTAATCCTTGTTTTTAATATTTCAGCATCAATCTACATTTGGATATCTAGGACACCCAAACTCAGGAAAGAAGACCGTATTTTATTGATTTTCGTAACGATATACAGCCTAAACGGCTAAATATCGAGGTAAATTTAACTGCATTTTAGCTCTATGTCATTCTATTTATAGGGAAAATACCCAATAAATACATAACTAATTGAAAATTAAGTATAAATTAGATTTTATGCAAAACATAAAAAAGACAAAGAAACTTAGAAAATTGCAGATAATAAGCAATAAAAAAGCCCCATTTTGGGGCTTTTTTATGTATGGCGCGCCTGGAAGGATTCGAACCTCCGACCGCTCGGTTCGTAGCCGAGTACTCTATCCAGCTGAGCTACAGGCGCATAATTCTGCGGAGCGCGAATTATCGGTTTTTCGATATCCCACGTCAATGAATAATGCCGATATACGATAATTATTCAACTTTAATTCTTGAATGGATTCGCCACTCAAAAAATATGGCGGAGAGCGAGGGATTCGAACCCTCGATAGAGTTTCCCCTATACACCCTTAGCAGGGGTGCGCCTTCAGCCACTCGGCCAGCTCTCCAGGTAATTCAATAATTATTTAAACTCGAAATTTTACGTATTAATATACGCCGCACTTATGCACGATGCTCGAATTCGTCTTGCAAATAAAAAACCGAAACGAGTAATTTCTGACAGTTTTTTCAACCGTGCGAAGGATACCCGTGTTCGGTTATCAGGTAAAGCTTTTATTCAGCTATACATTACCAATATTTTCATTTCCAGGCTGTCCACCCTGCTCAGCTTTAATACGCTCGTAAATTTCTTCACGGTGTACTGAAACATCTTTAGGTGCATTGATTCCTATACGAACCTGATTACCCTTAACACCCAGAACAGTTACTGTTACATCATCACCAATCATCAGCGTTTCACCAACGCGTCTAGTCAATATCAACATTTCCTTTCTCCATGCTGTATGTATTACAGGGCAAATAACTTGAAAACAGCGCGAATGTTCTCTTGAATAAGCCATTTACCCACTCCCCTATTGACCTGCTTGATACGCCGGGGCAGCGTATCGGTCTACGTATTATCCCACAACCCCGTTTAGTTGCCCGTCACTATCGAGTCCAAATGCTTCGTGTAAACTACGAACACCCAGCTCCAGATATTTCTGGTCGACAACCACAGAAATCTTGATTTCTGATGTCGAAATCATGCGAATATTAATGTTCTCATTAGCCAAAGTCTGGAACATGGTGTTTGCGATACCAGCATGAGAGCGCATGCCAACACCCACTAATGAGATTTTGACGATCTTGTCGTCACCAATAACATTTTTTGCACCCAGATCAGATGAGGCCTTTTTAAGTAGTTCAAGCGCAGATTTATAGTCATTACGATGGACTGTAAAGGTAAAATCAGTACAGCCATCCGCACCAATATTCTGCACGATCATGTCGATTTCGATATTGGCCTGTGTAATTGGTCCCAAAATCTTTGATGCCACTCCAGGCTGATCTGGCACACCGGCCATGGTCAACTGAGCTTCATCACGATTGAACGCAATACCTGAAATTAACGCTTGCTCCACGTCATCATCCTCCAGCGCAATTAAAGTACCACTTCCTTCTTCAAAAGATGAGAGTACTCTTAATGGGACATTATATTTGCCTGCAAATTCAACAGAACGTATTTGCAGCACCTTTGAACCCAAGCTGGCCATTTCCAGCATTTCTTCAAAAGTAATGTAATCAAGTTTTCGAGCCTTTGGCTCTACACGCGGATCGGTTGTATAAACCCCATCCACGTCTGTATAAATCTGGCACTCATCGGCCTTTAATGCCGCCGCTATTGCTACTGCAGTGGTGTCTGAGCCGCCGCGACCTAATGTCGTAATACTGCCGTGCTCATCAACACCCTGAAAGCCTGCCACCACCACCACTTTACCGGCTTCAAGGTCGGCACGCATGGCTTCGCACTGAACCTCACGAATTCTGGCCTTGCCATGGGCACTATCGGTCAGCATTTTGATTTGTGTACCGGTATAAGAACGTGCCTCACAACCTCGATCTAATAGCGCCATCGTCAGCAGACCAATTGTAACCTGCTCACCCGTTGAAATAATCACATCCAGTTCGCGGTTATGGGGCTTCTCGCTCATCTCATTTGCAAGCGCAATCAGACGATTGGTTTCACCACTCATCGCAGAAACTGTCACAACAACCTGATTGCCCTCTTTGGCCAATGCACAGACCTTGTCAGCCACTTTGCCGATTTTCTCGACAGAGCCAACGGAAGTGCCGCCATATTTTTGTACAATCAAGGCCATAAAAATGCTATCTCAATATGAGAACTTAATGAGGTTCCAAAAAGGTGTGAAAGTATATAAGCGTTTAGTAATAAAGACAACCAGCGCCTACAAATTAGTTTTAAGCCAGGCTTTCGCAGCAGCGAGTGCCTGCGGAATATTCTCCGGCATATCACCACCCGCCTGAGCCATATCAGGTCTGCCGCCACCCTTACCGCCCACCTCGGCAGCAGCAATATTGACCAGGTCACCGGCCTTAATTGTGGATGTCTGATCTTTACTGACGCCTGCGATCAGGCGCACTTTGCCACCCTCTTCACTAGCGAGCAAAATAGCCGAGGGTCCGAGCTTGTTTTTCAGCTGATCTAAAGTATCGCGAAGTGTCTTGCTATCGGC
Organism: Gammaproteobacteria bacterium; assembly: GCA_029880105.1. GTDB lineage: Bacteria > Pseudomonadota > Gammaproteobacteria > SZUA-229 > SZUA-229 > LH-M37. The sequence goes on along the minus strand of JAOUPA010000019.1, from coordinate 9,080 downwards.
GCCTTCAAGCTGAACGACGAGTATCTTCACGCCATTGATCTCTTCGGCCTGAGCTGACAGGTCACTACCTGCCTGCGAGGCCAGCTTACCTTTCAGCTGCGCCAGCTGTTTTTCCTGCTCACGCACACGTGCCGCTATCTGCTCTACCTTGCTGGTAACTTCATCACGGCTAATTTTCAGTTGCTCTGCAATGCTGTCGAGCTGCGCCTCGCGCTCCTCAACCCAGGCCAGTGCCCCAGCACCGGTCACTGCCTCAATACGACGAACACCCGAGGCAATACCACTTTCAGCCGTGATTTTGAAAAAACCAATATCACCAACACGATTCACGTGCGTGCCACCACACAGCTCGGTCGAAAATCGCCCGCCAGAATCATCACCCATGGCCACCACACGCACGACATCATCGTATTTTTCACCAAACAGGGCCATGGCACCGGATTTTTTCGCTTCGTCAATCGGCATTTCTTTAATTTCAGCCTGGGAGTTATGACGAATCTGCTGATTCACCCTGCGCTCAATCTGGCGTAACTGATCGGCCTTGATCGGCTCAAAATGCGAGAAGTCAAAACGTAGACGTTGCGCATCGACCAGTGAGCCTTTCTGCTGCACATGGTCACCCAACACCTCACGCAGGGCGGCATGTAACAAATGAGTCGCCGAGTGGTTACAACGAATCTCATCACGATTATCTTTATCAATCGAAGCCTGCACCGTGTCACCAATAGAAAGCGTTCCCGACTCAAGCACGCCAAGATGCAGGATACTATTACCCTGTTTCTGGGTGTCCTGCACGGCAAAGCTGGCTGATGCCGTTGAGAGCACGCCTCTGTCACCTACCTGACCACCGGACTCTGCATAGAACGGCGTTTCATCGAGAACAATGATCGCCCGCTGCTCCGCATCAATGTTATAAACTGATTCAGATTCAACAAATAACTCTTTGATTTTACATAACCCATCAACATGATCATAACCAGTAAAAGCACTCTCGGTGTTGACCTCGATATTCCGATTATAATCAACACCAAACTGGCTGGCGGTACGTGCACGGTCACGTTGTTTATCCATCGCGACCTCAAAACCAGCATGGTCAACCGCCAGGTCTCGTTCACGGGCAATATCTGCCGTCAGGTCAATCGGAAATCCATACGTATCGTATAGTTTGAAAGCGGTCTCGCCGGGAATAGTTTTACCCTCCAGTTTACTGATCGCCTCTTCAAGAATACGCATACCCTGATCCAGCGTTTCAGCAAAACGTTCTTCTTCGAGCTTGAGTACACGCTCCACGTTTGACTGCCCTGATACCAGCTCGGGATAGGCCGCACCCATCTGCTCAACCAGTGGCGCAACCAGCTTATGGAAAAACGGGTCGGCCATACCCAGCTTGTGACCATGACGCGCAGCACGGCGAATGATACGACGCAGCACATAACCGCGGCCTTCATTTGACGGGGTCACACCATCAACAATCAAAAATGCACAGGAACGAATATGGTCAGCGATGACACGCAGTGATTTGCTAGACAGATCGTCTGTCTTGGTCGCTTTCGCTGCGGCCTTGATCAGGTGCTGGAACAGGTCAATGTCGTAGTTGTTGTGCACCCCCTGCAGTATCGCAGCCAGTCGCTCCAGCCCCATGCCGGTATCGACAGAAGGCGCAGGTAGATTATGCATTTCACCATCACTGGTGCGGTTGTACTGCATAAATACGAGGTTCCAGATTTCGATATAACGATCACCGTCTTCTTCTGGCGACCCTGGAGGACCACCCCAGATATCTTCACCATGATCATAAAAAATTTCGGTACAGGGGCCACAGGGACCGGTATCACCCATCGACCAGAAATTGTCGCTCTCGTACTGGCGACCACCTTTCTTGTCACCAATACGACTGAAACGCTCTGAACTAACACCCACTTCCTTCAACCAAATATCGGCGGCCTCATCATCTTCGGCATACACTGTCACCCAGAGACGCTCTTCAGGCAGACCAACCACCTTGGTAAGAAACTCCCAGGCATAGCTAATCGCATCTCGTTTGAAATAATCGCCAAAGCTGAAGTTACCCAGCATCTCGAAAAAGGTGTGGTGTCGTGCGGTATAACCGACGTTTTCCAGATCGTTGTGCTTCCCCCCGGCACGAACACAACGCTGGCTGGAAGTCGCGCGTGTATAAGGGCGTTTATCGCGACCGAGAAAGACATCCTTGAACTGAACCATACCGGCATTGGTAAATAACAACGTAGGGTCATTGCCCGGCACCAGCGAGCTGCTCGGCACCACTTCGTGGCCTTTATTTTTGAAGAATTCAAGGAATTGCTGGCGGAGTTCGGCGCTGGACGTCATGTAATATTTCGCTTTAATAAAATTATTTATCTTATTGTTTTAATTTATTTTATTCTAACCAATAACTTCATTGATCTGGTCTATCGAAAAGCCACGATACTGTAGAAATCGCATGCGCCTGGCCTTCTCCTGATAATCTTCATATCTGATGCCATGGTATTTTTTCTGGTACTCCTGTTCCAGCGTTTCCAGCCAGATAGCCGTATCGGTGTACAAATATCGATCAGCAATCTGCTCACTGACACCACGTTCCCGAAGTTCAGCAGCAATACGTAACTGCCCGTATCCCTTCAATCGGCGTGCCCTGACATAGGCCTCGGTGAAACGCTCATCAGACTGCCAGTCACCCTGCTGTAACTCAAGCAGGGCACTGGCAATTTCGTCACTATCAAATTCACGCCTTACCAGCTTCTGGCGCAACTCCTCAACTGAGTGCTCACGTCTGGCAAGCAGTCTAACCGCAAGCTGTTTGGCACTGGCCGCCACGGTAAAAACTCTCGACTAAATTAACCCTCTTCTGCCACAGGCTCAGCTACATCGACATCATCGGCTGACTTTGCCTTGGGTTTTGGAATCAGCATCTCGCGCAATTTCTGTTCAATATCGTTGGCAATCTCAGGATTCTGCTTGAGAAACTCACGCACTTTCTCCTTACCCTGACCAATACGGTCGCCGTTATAGCTATACCAGGCACCGGCTTTATCGATAATATTATTATCTACACCCATACTAATCAGCTCGCCTTCACGTGAAATACCTTCGCCATAGAGAATCTCAAAATTGGCCTGTTTAAACGGCGGCGCTACCTTGTTCTTCACAACCTTGACCTTGGTTTCGTTGCCCACCACCTCTTCACCATTTTTGATCGCGCCGGTACGGCGGATATCCAGACGCACGGAAGAGTAAAATTTCAGCGCATTACCGCCGGTAGTGGTCTCGGGGCTACCGAACATAACGCCAATCTTCATACGAATCTGGTTAATAAAGATCACCAGCGTGTTGGAACGCTTGATATTGGCGGTGAGCTTACGCAGGGCCTGTGACATCAGGCGCGCCTGCAGTCCCATATGTGAATCACCCATATCGCCTTCGATTTCAGCTTTAGGGGTCAACGCCGCCACCGAGTCAACCACCACGATATCCACCGCACCCGAACGCACCAGCATATCGGTGATTTCCAGTGCCTGCTCACCGGTATCCGGCTGGGAAACCAGCAACTCATCAATGTTCACACCCAGTTTGCCCGCATATACTGGATCCAGCGCGTGCTCGGCATCAACGAAAGCGGCGGTACCACCGATTTTTTGCATTTCTGCAATGGCATGCAGCGTTAATGTTGTCTTACCCGATGATTCAGGGCCATAAATCTCAACAACACGGCCCCTGGGCAAACCACCAATACCCAGAGCGATATCCAGCCCCAGTGAGCCAGTAGAAACGGCATCGATACCCGGAAGCGCGCCTTCATCACCCAGACGCATGACAGATCCTTTGCCGAATTGACGTTCAATTTGCGATAAAGCCGCTGCAAGGGCCTTTTTACGATTTTCGTCCATTATTTACTCCCGAATATTCATTGTGGTTCAACATGTTCTAGCTTCGGAATTATCACACAGATGCCACAGATGGCCTAGCCTGCAGCCTACCTTTTATCCAGATTTAATTTTTCCTACAGACATTATCAGCAATACCATAAACGTAATCGCCCACCTGCACGATCCTGTATTAAACTAATACCCCAGATAATCCCCTAGAATAATTTGACCCAACCCGTATGCCCAGCCTGCTCTCTATCATTGAATCCAACATGCATCCCAATTTTGGTTCGCTTTATCAAAGGCTCGGTATTACAGAAAACCGCGTCCACTCGATTCGCAAGGCCATTGGCCTGCTCAAAAAACAGCAGCCCGACTTCATCGTCTGTGAATTTTTTTATGGTTATGGCAACAACTACGCAGGTGTGAATATCAGCAATCTCGATGTACTGCTCTCAACCCTGCAAAAATACTCACCCAGTAGCAAAGTGATTGTTATTGTTGAGAAATCCGAGCGTCAGTATGTCGACAAGCTGAACGAGCTCTTTCCACTGCACGCGGTTTTTGTTTACCCTGCCCGAGAAAAAGAAATGGAGCAGCTACTCGGTAAGTGACCACTTCCTGAGCACGTGATACTGAACACCCTCGGCATAGGTTTTAGACTCCACCAGCGCAAAACTATCAACTTGCCAGCGAATTTCAGTGACATCGGCGAGATCCTGCAGGATTTTTACTTTTCTAAACAGGCTGATGTGTGGCCTGTATGGGATACGCCGGTAACCTTCAACACACTGCTCAACACAACTGGCAGCGATCTGCTCAAGTTCATTCAGTTCAGGAGGAATGCTTTTCAGGCCCAGCCAGAACACCCTGGGTTTGGGAAAACAACCTGCCGTTTTTACCGACAGGCTGAATGACTGGCTATGCACCGCATCCAGGCAGGTCTGCAATGACTGCACCACTTCCTCTGGCACCGAGCCGATAAAATGCAGCGTCATGTGCAGATTATCCGGCTGCACCAGTCTGGCCGATTGCATTGCTGCGCGTAATTTCGGATCAGACTTTATCTTTTTCTGGGCCTCGACCAGTTGCTGGCGCGTATTTTCATCCGGCCACAGCGCTAGAAAGATACGTTTATTTTTGGCTAATGTCGTTTCTGAATCCATTTACATGCAATGCATTATGTCCATCACTGCATTCAAAGCAGCTTCCACGGCTTGCAGGCGCACCGCCTCACGGTCACCTTCAAAGTGAAATTCATTCGCATAGGAGCTTTTATCGCGCTTACCCCAGCTCAACCAGACCGTACCTACTGGTTTATCATCGCTACCACCATCAGGCCCGGCAACGCCACTGACACTCACCACCACACCCGCCGCTGTGCGCTCAAAGGCACCATCGGTCATCTCGAGCACCGTTTCACCGCTGACCGCACCAAATTCATTAATTGTCGCCGCAGATACGCCCAGCAGATCATGTTTCGATTCATTGCTGTAACAGACAATACCCCCCTCAAACCAGGCTGAACTACCCGGTAAATCGGTAATCGTCTTTGCGATCCAGCCACCGCTACAGGACTCTGCTGTTGCCAGCTTCACCCCCCTTGCTTTCAGGCAATCGCCCAGCTGTTGCGCCAAAACACGGTTTGATTCTTCTGTTACAGCCATCTTCATATCTCAATCACGAAAAAGTGCTCACTTTAAAACAGATGGCTATGTCATACTAGCCAGCCCGGATTTATTTATCAGGCACAGAAAGTATTGTTTTAGAGGCATCGAAAAGTGGCATCCATCATACAAACGGTAGAAGGCGTTGTCGCCAACAAATTCATTATTAAATCTGTCCTGACATTTGGTCGATCTGCTGACAATCAGGTACAAATAGATGACCTGGAAGTGAGCACCAGTCACGCCCAGATTACCTGTGACGTAAACAATGAAGGCGTGACCATTTATTTTCTCGAGGACCTTGGCAGCACCAATGGCTCATATATCAATGAAGAAAAAATAGATAAAAAACAACTGCACCACAAAGACAACATACGCATTGGCTGGAATATTTTTACCTTCATCGATGAAAATGAAATCAATCACGAAAAAACCCGTGAAATCAAAAAAAGCTGGATTCCTGGACTCTTCTACTCAAAAGATTAATTCGATAGCACCACACAGTAAAAAGCGTGACAGATAAAGCACTCCAGATTCTGAATAGCACCTTCGGCTATTCAGAATTCAGACAGCACCAGCGGGATATTATCGACCAGGTTATCTCTGGAAAAGATGCCGTCGTACTTATGCCCACCGGCGGCGGCAAATCACTATGTTACCAGATTCCAGCCATAGCCCGAGAAGGCGTCGGTATTATCATCTCACCACTAATTGCTTTAATGCAGGACCAGGTAGCTGCCCTGCAACAACTCGGGGTCAATGCTGCCTTTCTAAACTCAACACTTGATGAAGTGACCGCCAGCAATATAGAGCAGCAATTACTGCTAGGTGAACTCGACATGCTTTATGTCGCACCCGAGCGCTTGATGACCAGCCGCTTTCTAAACCTGCTAGAGCGAGCACCCATTGCACTGTTTGCCATTGACGAGGCACACTGCGTTTCCCAATGGGGCCATGACTTTCGACCGGAATACATCCAGCTATCGGTACTGCATGAACATTTTCCACATATCCCGCGCATTGCTCTAACTGCAACGGCTGACAAACCAACGCGCAAGGAAATTATTCAACGCCTGGCGTTGGAAAATGCCGAGTTGTTTGTTTCCAGCTTTGATCGCCCCAACATCTGTTACCGCATTACACAAAATCAGGGTAATGCCAGAGATGAATTATTGCGTTTTATTCTCAACGAACATGAAAAAGATGCGGGTATTGTTTATTGCATGTCGCGCAAAAAAGTTGAACAAACTGCCGAATGGTTAAACTCAAAAGGTTTATCCGCACTACCCTACCATGCAGGTTTATCGGCACAGATTCGACAACAGCATCAGCACCGTTTCCTGACTGAAGATGGCCTTATCATTGTCGCCACCATCGCTTTCGGCATGGGTATCGACAAACCCGATGTGCGTTTTGTTGCGCATCTGAACTTACCCAAGAGCATCGAGGCCTACTATCAGGAGACCGGTCGTGCCGGTCGTGATGGCCTACCATCAACAGCGTGGATGATGTATGGCCTACAGGATGTCATTATGCTGAAACAGATGATGGAAACCTCAGAGGCCGATGAGGCGCACAAAAGGGTCGAGCATCACAAACTGCAATCCATGCTCGGTTTTACCGAGATCACCAGCTGTCGACGACAGGCGCTTTTAAAATATTTCGACGATCACCTGGAAGAACCCTGCGGCAACTGCGACACCTGTCTAACGCCGGTTGAAACCTGGGATGCCACCGTGGTTGCACAAAAGGCTCTATCCTGCGTATATAAAACCAACCAGCGTTTTGGCGTGGCTTACCTGATCGATGTACTGCTAGGTAAAGACATGGATCGTATCAGACAGTTCGGCCACGACCAGATCAGTGTCTATGGTATCGGCAAAGAGCTGGATAAAAAACAATGGAGCAGCATCTTTCGCCAGCTCATCGCCAGGAATTTATTGTCGGTTGATATCGAAGGTCATGGCAATTTACGTTTAACTGAAGAATGCCGCCCAGTTTTACGCGGTGAACAATCTCTATATTTACGCAAGGAAACCAAACAGGCGAAATCGACACAACGTGGACGCAAGGCTTACAACACGGTTAAAGCCGGCGATAGCGCATTATGGGAGGCACTGCGTATCTGCAGAAAATCACTGGCCAATGAAGCCGATGTGCCGCCTTATGTTATCTTTCACGATGCTACCCTGATGGAAATGGTTGAACGCCAGCCACAGACACGTGATCAGTTTTCAAAATTGAGTGGCGTCGGCGAGAAAAAACTCGAGGCCTATGCAGAGCAGTTTTTAGCCGTCATCAACGATCATATCAACACCTCTGCTAACCCCAAATCCAGTAGTGAGACAGTCGATGAAACCCTGCAACTATTCCGTGCCGGCATGAAGGCTGATGAAATTGCCGCACACCGCAAGCTTCAGGTTACCACCATCTATAACCATTTATCGCAGTGCATAGAAATGGGCCAGCTAGAATTACAGCATGTGGTCGATTTGAGCGAAAATGAAATTATCGTTATTCAAAAGGCTTTTTTGAATTTTGCCAATGAAGGCGGAAAGCTCAAACCAATCTATGATGCCTTCGAAGGCGCTTTCGATTATGGCACCCTGCAATGCGTTAGGGCATCTATTAACATCCCAATATAATACCTGCCTGTTAGCAAACTGATTTAAAATACTATTATTTACATATACAAAAGACACCACGAGACATACAAAATGAGCAACCCCTTCCAGGAACAATTCCTCAAGGCTGGCCTGGTCAGTAAGCAACAGGTCCAGAAAGCACAACAGGACAAGAATAAAAAGAAAAAGGAACAACGCAATAACAAAAAGATAGAATTTATTGACGAGTCCAAAATCAAGGCACAGAAGGCTGCTGAGGACAAAGCCAGACGCGATCGGGAACTCAACCAGAAAAAACAGGAACAGGCAAAGCAGAAGGCCATTTCTGCTGAAATCGACCAGCTAATCCAAACCAATCGCATCGAACGTGATGCAAGCTGTGAAATTGCTTACAACTTTGAACACCAGAAAAAAGTTAAACGTATTTATATCAATAAAGAAATGCAAAAACAGATTGTCGAAGGCAAACTGGGTATCGCGCGCATAACAGGCCAATACGAACTGATCCCCAAAGCCATCGCCGAAAAGATTCAACAGAGAAATGAAAAACGTGTTGTCTTATTTACCGAAGAGCAAAACACAACTGATGCTAATGACCCGTATGCCGAACACAAGATACCCGATGATTTGATGTGGTAATACTATCAAATTATTCCTGTCGGAGTTGGGCACGGGAAGTTTTACCCGTCTTATTACTTACCTATCCCAGAAGCTCATCCAGGGTTAGCGTATAACTGGAAGAGAATAGCGCAAGAAAATATTTTACTTCGGCTAATTCAATCGCATCGAGCTTTCTCTTTACATCTTCAATGGCTTTGGAGAAATCCGTGTTGCCCGCATCGACTTCCATCTGGCACTTCAGGTACGCCGATATGGTATCCGCTGCCTTAATGATGGCCTTATGC
>JAOUPA010000164.1 GCA_029880105.1 Gammaproteobacteria bacterium | reverse complement strand
CATATAGATTAACTTTGTTGAGTTTAGATTTAACCTCAATAGCCAGCATTGTTCCTTCAACGAAGGTGAAAGCAGTTTCATTTAATTCAAATTTTGGCGAAATATCACTGCGAACAATAATATCTACCTGAGATGAAGGCTCTTGTTTGTAACCCAATATCTTTCCACCTCTAAATGCTGACAACCGGTCAGGGCAATGCTTGTTTATGAACTCAATCAGCAACCCCTCTCTGTTTGAGCCAATATCACCACCGTGCAATGAAGTAGAAGCAAGTTTACTAAGTGCATCTAAGTAGTCTGCGGCATTATCTAGGTATGTCTGTAGTACGTTGTCCATATATTTCTTTTGCAGCTAACTACAATTAGAACCCCTAAAAGCTCTGTTTGCAAAGTGACTTTTAGGGTAGATAACATTCCTGTTTATAATGAAAACAAGCACTTCGTTCCTGATTAGGGAGCCTAAATGGAAATGCAAAGGTGTATGTAATCGACTTGGGTGTTCCATTAGTGCCATCCTTTAAAAAGTGAGCAAAGAAGTCGGGTTGATTCTTACACAGCTTTTTGCTTTTTTATACCCCTTGTACAGCTTACCGAGCTATGTGATTTTGGTAGGGCAAATCGGGCAGGACGCCCGATTTAGTTTCGCGCGCAGGGATGAGCGCGTCGAAACGTGCACGTTGGCAAAGTTGCATGGCTCGGGAACCCCCAGTGATTTTCTGGGGGTAAGCTGTTTAGGGCGAATTTTTTGGGTCACGTTTTTGTTTCGCACAAAAAGGTGACGCGCCCCAGCAAGGGCGCAACCAAAAGTCATGGAATGGCACGGCAAGGCAAGGCAGTAAACACTAAAAAATTAAAAACTGGATTACAAAAATACTTCCCTGTATTTTGCCCTTCGGGCCGCACTTCGTGCGTTCAATTTTGATCCCATCAAAATTAGTCCCGTTTCACGTGGGAATGACGGTTCTTTGGGTTGTTTTATTTATAAAATTAATGTATATATTAAATATTAATAAATACATTAATATTTAGGAAATATGTCCGACCAACGATTCTTTTCAAGACTGGAATACTGGGTCAAGGCCAATCGGGCGGCCTGGCTGGAAATCATCGCCCAGAAATCCTGGCTACGTTCCGCCCGGCAGGCGCAAAACCTCAAGGGTATCGACATCGCAAAGCGCATGGGTGTGAGTGCGGCTCGAATCTCGATGATGGAAAGGGACGAAGTGCGTGGCGCGGTGACCATCAAGATGATGCAGAAGGCGGCGCAGGCACTGGACTGTGAATTTGTTTATGCGGTAGTGCCAAAAACGGCACTGAAGGCCGAACAGGAGCAGGCAACTGAAAAACCCCGGATGCGCGTTCAACCGTGAAAATTAGAGACCCTGTCGCTACAGTAGAAATTCGCCTGCTCAAAGTATGTATAATCAGCCGTTAATATACTGGTCGGTTCATTTTTTATTTAGGCCAGTGTCCGAGCAAGGATATAGATGGTGTATCAATCCCTGAAAACACATTTGGATCAGATTATTGAATCCGGGCAGGCCTCGTGTCTGTCGGAATCATTGATAGGTCTGGAAAAGGAAAGCCTGCGCGTCGCCGAGGATGGTGCGATCTCACAGACAGCACATCCTCCCGGGTTGGGTTCGGCCCTGACCAATCCTACCATTACCACTGATTTTTCCGAGGCACTGCTCGAACTGATCACGCCGCCCTGTAGTTCGGCGAAACAGGCGCTGGCCTATCTCGATGATATCCAGAAGTATGTTTATTCAAAACTCGATAACGAGATTATGTGGGCGACCAGTATGCCCTGTGTGGTACGTGGCGAGACGGATATTCCAATCGCGCAGTATGGCAGTTCGAATATTGGCACGATGAAGACAGTCTATCGTCGTGGCCTCGGTTATCGTTATGGTCGAACCATGCAGGTGATTGCCGGTATCCATTTTAATTATTCGGTATCAGATTCATTCTGGGATATGTACCAGTCGCTGCTAGGTGACACCGGAAGCAGGCAGGACTTTATTGCCAACCAGTATATGGGCCTGGTTCGAAACATGCTGCGTTATGGCTGGATGATTCCTTACCTGTTTGGTGCATCGCCGGCGGTATGCAAATCATTCCTGCATGGTGAGCCAACTATCCTTTCTGATTTTAATGAGGGTACTTTTTACGAACCCTATGCCACCTCTTTGCGCATGGGCGATATTGGTTACACCAATAGCCAGGAAGACATGGCGGGCATCAAGGCCAACTACAGTTCAATTGATGACTATGTCAGTAGTTTGCGGTGTGCGATTACAAAGCCTTATGCACCGTATGAGGAGATTGGGGTCAAGGTCGATGGTGAATACCGTCAGTTGAATGCCAATATCCTGCAGATTGAAAATGAATACTACAGCACGATTCGGCCCAAGCAGATCACACTGAAGAATGAAAAACCAACGACTGCCCTGCACAGGCGTGGTGTTGCCTATATCGAAGTTCGTTCGATTGATGTCAATGCGTTTGACCCACTCGGCATTAGTGAGGAGCAATTATATTTCCTGGAGACGCTGGTGCTGTTTTGTCTGTTGCAGGATAGCCCTGTGCTGGATGATATGGCGATGACTGAAGTTGATATGAACCTCTTGCAGGTGGCGCACTACGGTAGAAAGCCCGGTTTGCAGTTGAGTCGCAATGACCAGCCAATATTGTTAAAGGACTGGGCACTGGAGCTGCTTGAGGCAATGCAGGCGGTGGCCAGCTTATTGGATGAAGTTAAACGGTGTGATTCGTACAGTAAAAGCCTGGCTACCCAGCTTGAGTGTGTTAATGATCCATCGAAGACACCCTCGGCGCGAATGCTGGCAGCAATGCGCAAAAATAATGAAGGCTTTTTTCATTTTGCCCAGCGACAATCAATACAGTATTACGACTATTTCACATCCAGGGCATTGTCAGCTGAGCAAAAAGAGTTTTTTGAGAAAATGAGTGCAGAGTCGATTGCAATGCAGAAAGAAATCGAACAGGCTGATACACTTAGCTTTGATGAATTTTTGCAGCAATACTTTGCGAAAGATTAATAATATAAAGGGCAGACATTATGATGAAGTGGGTAGATAAAATGCCGTTGTTCCCGCTGGCGGTGGTGGCGGTATTTATGGGAGTGCTGCCCTTGCATGGCACGTCACACTTACTGGAGAAAATCGACATGCTCCAGGCGGGGGTACTGGAACGTCCCATCGATATTTTTGACCTGTTCCTGCACGGTACGCCAGCAGCATTACTGGTTGTTCGTGTTATCAGGGGGTTTGTGCTGGGGATAAAAGTCGATCCAGAAAATGCAGCAGATAAGGAGTCTCAGGCTGACAAAAAATAGCGCTAGCCTTTGCCGCCGCCCTGGCACTGGGGTGAGTCGGGTGCCCTGCCTTTTTTAAACCACTCGTCCATGGTCATGGTGTGTAGCGCCAATGCGTGGATGCCGCCACTGAGTTCATCTTCCAGTACCTTGTTCACCATACGGTGTCTGGCGACCAGCATCTTGCCTTCAAAGTCCTTGCTGACGATAACAACTTTGTAGTGTGATTCGGTAGCAGGGCCACTGTGCATATGGCTTTCATTGACCACTTCCAGGTGTTCTGGTGAGAAGGCCTCGGTTAATTTTTTTTCAATCGTTTCCTGTTTGTTCATGGCGGGAGATGTTAACACAGCGGTCGCTGTTAGATTAAACGTGTTTTATCAGGCTTTACGACTGTTTAGTCACTAAGAACCTGGCTGGTGTCGATACCATACGCACCGGGTTTCAGGCCGCTGATGATACTCAGCTCCACACCGCTGGAATCAGTTGCCTGAATGGTGAGATCGACAATCTTGCTGACTTCATAAGGGCGTTTGTTCTCATCCAGTAACATCATGATTTTTGGCTTGAGTCGCTGTACGCGATTTTGCGCCATGATCATGCCGACTTCGCCGGATGACATTTCCACCAGCGAGCCAGTAGGATACACACCCATGCACTGCAGGAACTGTTCGACCAGTTCGTCCTGGAAATATTTATTGCGCCAGTTATAAATCGTTTGCAGTGCCTTGTGTGGGGCAATGGCTGCACGGTACAGGCTGGTGCTGGTCATTGCGGTGTAACAATCGATGATGGCAGCAATGCGGCCAAATACCGGTGCCTGCTTGCCTTTTAATCCGTAGGGGTAGCCACTGCCATCGAAGCGTTCATGGTGGGTGAGTACAATATTAATAATGGTGTCATTGATACCGGGTGTGTTTCTGAGCAATTCAACGCCGTAGTACACGTGTTTTTTCATCTCCTCGAATTCATCGACCGAGAGGGTGGTGGTCTTGTTGAGAATATCATCAGATACCTTGACCTTGCCGACATCCATGAGTAGCAGTCCCATGGCAAG
>JAOUPA010000291.1 GCA_029880105.1 Gammaproteobacteria bacterium | reverse complement strand
CATGTCTTCCTTGTACAGCCCCAGATGCCGACCGAAGGCGATGCCCAGTGCGCAGTTGTCGAGAGAGTGTGCATAGGTATATTGGTCTTTCTTCTGCATCTCGGAAACCCAGAGCAGGGCGTCGGAGTTCCTGATCACGCTTTCCAGTACCGGCTGCACGGCGTTGCGCACTGCACCGAAGTCTAGATTGTCGCCGGCCTTGAGGTTGTCCATAATCATCGCGACTTTATTGGACGCACTCTCCAGGGCTACTTCAGCGGCGGGCAGTTCGTGGAAGGCACTCTGTTTTTCTTCATAATCGACTCTTTTTTTACCGCCCTCGAGAAATTCTTCAACGTACTGGTTACTGGGCAGATTGGGTTTGTCATCCAGATAGGCATCGGCTCCAGTGCCTTTTTCGACATCGATATAAACGTATTTGCAGTGTTGCTGCAGGGCATGGATGTCATCCTCTCTCTCGATAATAAAACCCTGCAATAGAAAGGGTGTATCCAGCCATGGGCGGTCGAGATTGGCAACGTGCATGCCGATTTTGAGGTCGATGGTGCTGACTTTTCGTTCCATAGAACGGGCTCGTATTGATGTTTAAATTAAGGTTGATTTAGGCGCATTTTGCTCAGGAGGCCGTATCAGCTCTCATCTGAATATACTTATTGACTGAGTATAGCTGTTTTTTGCGCAGGCACAAAAACAGCATACTTCTGTTTGTCCATGTCTACGGCCGGGTGAGCTGCCAGAGATCATCGATCAGTAGCTCCATGGGCTGGTATTCCAGCTTGTAGCTCATCTTATTGCAGTCCCTGATCCAGTAGCCCATATACAGGTAGCCAAGCTGCATCTCCCGGGCTTTCTCGATCTGTTGCAGAATGCAGAAGCGACCGAGGCTGCGTTTTGACTCATTGGGATCAAAGAAGGTGTATACCGCGGACAGCCCGGCAGGTGTGACATCGGTGACCGCTACCGCCAGTAAACGGTCATCCTTGCGTACCTCGAGAAAGTGGGTGTTGCTCCAGCTGCAGAATAGAAACTGTTTGAAATCGTCGGGTTCTGGGTTGGCCATACCACCATCGGCGTGCCGCGTGTTGAGGTAATGCCGGTAGAGCTCGAAATATTCCTCGCTGTAATGGGCGGGTACCATGGCCAGTGTTAAGTCCTGGTTGCGTTTCAGGCAACGCTGCTGGATTTTTCGCGGCGTAAACTGTGCTACAGGTATCCGGCAGGGTCGGCACTCTTCGCAACCAGTGCAATGTGGCCGATAAATATAATCGCCACTACGTCTATAACCTAGCCTGATCAGCTGGTTGTAGATGAACATGGTCATATTCAGGTTTGGGTCGGGCACAATATTGCTGGCCAGGCGGTCAGGCAGATAACTGCACTCGTGCTCGGCGGTCAGGTATAGCTGGATGTACTCGGAACTCATGGCATTATCATAGCAGCTGGCCCGTGAAATCGATGTCTTGAGCCCATAAGAACAGGGCGAATGGTATATAATTGACGCCTTTTATTATCAGACAGTTATCCTATGAACAGAGAACAACGCATCGCCTCATTGAAAGAAAGGTTGAAAACCCAGATTTTGCTACTCGACGGCGCCACCGGTACCATGATCCAGCGGCACAAACTGGGCGAGGCGGAGTATCGTGGTGAGCGTTTTGCTGACTGGCCCTCTGATCTCAAGGGTAATAACGATTTGCTGGTGCTGACCCAGCCTGAGATCATTAGCGGTATCCACAAGGCCTATCTGGATGCCGGTGCCGATATCATCGAAACCGATACCTTTAATGCCAATGCCATCTCCATGGCCGATTATGACATGGTCGAGCTGTCGTATGAGATCAACAAGGTTGCGGCAGAACTGGCGAAACAGGCCTGTGATGAATATGCCACTGATGACAAACCGCGTTTTGTTGCCGGGGTGCTGGGGCCAACCAATCGTACCGCGAGTATTTCGCCGGATGTAAATAATCCGGGCTTCCGTAATGTGACGTTCGATCAACTTTACCAGGCCTATGACGAGGCTCTGCGCGGCCTGATAGATGGTGGTAGCGATATCATTCTGGTCGAGACGATTTTTGATACCCTAAATGCCAAGGCGGCACTGTTTGCCATCTCCAATTATTTTGAA
>JAOUPA010000104.1 GCA_029880105.1 Gammaproteobacteria bacterium | reverse complement strand
TGTTATCGGAATTATTTATGAATCACGGCCTAACGTTACCGCCGATGCCGCTGGCCTGTGCCTGAAGTCGGGCAATGCCTGTATCCTGCGTGGTGGCTCCGAGGCATTCCACTCCAACCAGGCGATTGCCGAGTGTATTCGTTATGGCCTGGAACAGGCGGGCCTGTCGGCTGATGTCGTGCAGGTGGTTGAGACCACCGACCGTGAGGCCGTTGGCGAGATGCTACGCATGAAAGACTATGTCGATGTCATTATTCCACGCGGCGGCAAGAGCCTCATCGAACGCATTGCTAATGAATCATCCGTGCCCGTGATCAAACATCTTGATGGCATCTGCCATGTTTATATTGATGCCGATGCTGACCTGGATAAAGCCATCAAGGTTGCGCTCAATGCCAAAACACAACGTTACGGTACCTGCAACACTATGGAGACACTACTGGTTTCAGAAAAGGTTGCGGCTGATGTCTTGCCAAAACTTTGTGATGAATACAAGGCGAAGGGCGTCGAACTGCGTGGTTGTGAAAAGACCCGCGCGCTCGTCGATGGCGTGATTGCGGCGACTGACGAAGACTGGGATACCGAATACCTGGCACCGATTCTTTCAATTCGCGTGGTTGATGGAATTGATATGGCGATTGAGCACATCAATACGCACAGCTCGCAACATACCGAATCGATCATTACCGAGAACTATACGCTGGCCCGCCGCTTCCTGCGCGAGGTCGATTCCAGCTCGGTGATGGTCAATGCCTCGACGCGTTTTGCCGATGGCTTTGAGTATGGCCTTGGTGCCGAGATCGGTATCAGCACCGACAAGCTACATGCGCGTGGCCCGGTGGGCCTGGAAGGGCTGACCAGTCAGAAGTATATCGTGCTCGGTGACGGCCACATCAGAACTTGATAAGTGATTAAGTTAATCAAATAAAAAAGCAGCCTTTCGGCTGCTTTTTTATTGGTTAAAGTTAATGGTGACTTATGGCACTAATCCCGAAGGCCCCGGTGCAATGCCAAACTGCTTCTTGAAGTTGCCCAGATCCAGTGAGTTTACAATACCATCACCATTGATATCAGTGTGTAGGACACCAGTTTTGAAGAAGTCGATTTTGAACAGACCAATGTCCAGTGAATTGACAATACCATCGTTATTGAAGTCGCTATCACAGGCATTGCCGTAGCCATCGCCATCGGTATCGAGTTGGTTGTTGGCTGTAAGAATACAGTTATCGACGGCATCATCAAAACCGTCATTATCATCGTTGGTGTCCAGGGTATCGCCGGTGCCATCGCCGTCGGTATCGGCTTCGGTTGTCACGGTAAAGGTGTTGCTAGCAGTTCCAATAGTCAGAACAACTTCACTCGAAGTAAGCCCATTGGTGGATGAAGTGGTGCGCACCTCAACGTTATCCCCATTACTAACAAAACCATCGATTGAGGTATAAAGGCCACCGTTGATGCTGTACTCGCCCCCAGTAATAGAAATATTCGCATCTATATTAATTCCTGAGATTGTCAGGCTACCAGCTGAAACCAGAGTATTTAATGGCACATCAGTCAGATCAGAAAGTAATAGTTCATCTGGAGTTATGTCAGCAGGCCCATACTTAAAGACTCCTACATTAGCAATTCCGGTATAAAGAGTGCCAGGAGTAACTGGGTCAATTGCAAGTGATGTCACACTAGGCGAAACCGGCAGGCCAGTGTTGATAGCGCTCCAGTTAAGGCCGCCATTAATGCTTCTAAAGACACCTTCATAACCAAGACCTGCATAAAGGACATTAGAGTTAGTCGGGTCAATAGTAAGAGAAAAAACAAAAAAGGCGGTTAGGCCAGAATTGATGGATGTCCAATTGGCGCCACCGTTAGTACTTTTGAATATTCCTCTGTCTGCTGCTGTCACATAAAGCGTGGTTGGTGTGATTGGGTCGATAACAATTTTTTCTATAAAAGGTAAATAGTTTCCCTCATCCAATCCTGTATTACTGGTAACCCAGTTAGTGCCACCATCAATGCTTTTGAAGATGCCGGCAGAAGACGACGTATAAAGAGTATCAGGGTTAGCAGGATCAATGGCTAAAGATAGAATGTATAGATCATTTAAGCCATTGTTAACTGCTAGCCAGTTGGTGCCACCATCGGTGCTCTTGAAAACACCTCCTGCTGTTGCTGCATACAGAGTAGCAGGTGTAATTGGATTAATCGCTAAAGATCGCACTTGAAAATTAGTTAAACCAAAATCACTATATAGCCATTCTTCCCCTCCATTGATACTTTTAAATATGCCATTACCTGTTCCGGCATAGACAGTGTCTGGAGTATTTGGGTCAATAACTATAGACTCTACGGAAAACGAACCTAGCCCCAGATTTGTTTCGAGCCAATTATTACCACCATCGATACTTTTAAAGACTCCCTGAGAATCCGGGCTGCAGTAAAGTATGTTGGGTGTGATTGGATCAACTGTTATAACTTTAATAAAATTGCTTGCTAAGCCGTTATTAGCTGGGCTCCAGACTCCATCAATGGCAGGCGTGATAGGTGCGGAGAAAGTGTATTTGAAAATGCTGGTTAAATTTGCGCCTGGTTTGTAGGCCCCTGCGTAAAGAGTGCTTGGTGTATTAGGGTCAATAGCAATGGCATATACATCATAGAAATTTAGGCCAATATTGTAAGCGCTCCATGTGTTGCCGCCATCAGTGCTTTTAAAAACACCATTGCCGCCAACTCCAACGTAAAGGATGTTGGCTGCGTCAGGGTGAATTGCAAAACCACTTACATAAAGAGATGGTAATCCCGTGTTGATAGCAGACCAGCTATTACCTCCATCTATAGTTTTGAAAACACCTTCAGAGCTTGTCATATAAAGTGTGTTGGAAGTGCTCGGATCAAGAACTATTTTCTCTATAAATAATGTTGATCCTACACCGGTCAGGCCAGTGTTGATGTTAAACCAGCTATTGCCACCATCTAGACTTTTATACATGCCATCAAAATCAGTTGCTGCGTAAATAATATTGGTATTGGCAGAATCAATGGTTAATGCGTTCACAACAAAGCCTGGGCTTGGATTAGTAATTGCCATCCAGTTGGCGCCGGCATCGGTGCTAATGTAAACGCCATCCATAGTGCTCGCAAAGAGCCTGTCAGGAGCAGTTGGGTCGATCACAAATGCAAAAGCATTGAGATCAGTCAAACCAATATTGCTCTCATTCCAGAAGGCGCCAGCATCAAAACTTTTAAAAATGCCACCGCCGCCAGTTGCTGCATAAATAATATTAGGGTTGGTTGGGTCTATCACTACCGCCCTTATTTCAAGTGTAGCTAAGTTGTTATTGACTTGTGTCCAATTAGCGCCGGCATCAGCACTTTTATAGATCCCGTTACTTAAAGTACCAGCATAAAGCGTGGTTGGTGTGACTGGATCAATTGATAAGCTGCGCGCAATTTCAAAGCCTGGGTAGCTGAAACCGGCATCACTAGGTAGCCATATCGGATCGGTTTCTGGCGTGTATTTGTAGACACCCTGAATGCCGCCATAGAGCGTGCTGGGCGTAGCTGGATCAATAGCCAAAACGCTAACAACGCTAAATGGCATTCCTGTATTGATTTCACTCCAGCTGTTGCCGCTATCGGTGCTTTTAAGTACTCCAAGACGATCAGTTGCAGCATAGAGAATAGTGGGTTCTGTAGGGTCAATGAGTAAATCATTTACCAGTGCATTATCAAAACCGGTATTACTGATATTCCAGTTAGCACCGCCATTGATGCTTTTGAAAACACCAAGAAAAGTGGCCACATAGAGAGTGCTGGGCGTTACAGGGTCAATCGCCACTGCGCGTGTTGCAGCATTAGTTAAATCATTGTTAATCACATTCCAGTTGGCACCACTATCTGTGCTTTTAAAAATGCCGCCGACTACTTCAAAACCACCATCGGTGGCTGCATAAAGTGTACTAGGTGTGACAGGATCAACAGCTATCTCAAGTATGCCTTTAAAATTGCTCAAGCCATTATTTATGGTTATCCAGTTAGCGCCGCCGTCGATACTTTTGAAGACGCCATCAGTCACCGCGCCTGCATAAATAATATTGGGAGAAACAGGGTCAATAGCCAACGTGCGCACGATAAGATTATTTGCACCAGCATTACTAGCAACCCAGTTAACACCACCGTTAGTGCTTTTGAAAACACCGTTACCGTTGGTTCCGGCGTAAATAATGGCAGGGTTAGATGGGTCAATAACCAGTGCGCGTACAGTAAGATTAGTCAAGCCCGTGTTGCTGGCGCCCCAGCTGGTGCCGCCATCGGTACTTTTAAAAATGCCTTCACCAAAGGTGGCTGCATAGAGGGTATTAGGTGCACTGGGATCGATAGCTATATCCTGAACACTAGAATTACTCAGATCTGTTGTAGTGGTAGTCCAGCTTGCAATTGAATTTTGTGCAAATAAACATAGCAGTATGAGAACTAGACTGTATACAGTGATTAGCCCCTTATTTTTATTATCTGAGTATTTGTTGTAACTATAGGTTGTTTGACAAGATTCAAACGCTGAAATGTATCGTGTTCCCATATTCCCCTTCCTTTTTTGTGGATTGCTTGATGTTAACGGATAAACGCAGATGGGTAAAGTTGTTGATTTTATTAGTGCTTACTAATAAAGCAGCGGTTCTATATAATGATATCTATCAATAACTAGCTCGCAGAAACACGGCGTTAGACTTCGGATATTTTGAAACCACTCCTCGGCATTTTCGGCGGTACCTTCGACCCGGTTCACTTTGGCCACCTGCGCCCCGCGCTGGATGTGATGCAGGCGCTGGATATAGAGCAGGTACGTTTTCTGCCCAATTGTGTGCCACCGCACCGTGAGCAGCCGTGGCTGGATGCAGCGACGCGCAGGCAGCTGCTGGAGCTTGCACTTGCAGACATGCCGGGTTTCGAGCTCGACTGTCGCGAGCTCGAGCGCGAGGGTAAGTCGTACATGGTTGATACGCTGGCCTCGCTGCAGGCCGATTTTCCCGATCATCACCTGTGCCTGATTCTGGGTATGGATGCCTTCTGCGGCCTGCACACATGGCACCAGTGGCAGCGTGTTCTGCAGCTTTGCCATGTTGTGGTCACTGGCCGGCCGGGTTTTGACTGGCCGTCTGAGCCGGCGCTGCAGGTGCTGGAGGCCTGCCGTTGCACTGACCCCGGCGAACTTAAACGGCTCGAAGCCGGGCGTATTCTGTTACAATCCGTCACCCAGCTGGATATATCAGCCAGCGAAATACGAAGACAACTGCAGAGCGGGCTGGATATTCGGTATTTATTACCTGAAGCCGTGCGCCTGAAACTATTAGAGATAAAGAACGCATGACTGTTGAGGAACTCAAAAAACTCGCCATAGACGCGCTGGAAGACATGAAGGCCGTGGATATCGTTGAACTGGACGTGAAGGGTAAGACCAGTGTCGCCGATGTGATTATTGTTGCCAGCGGTACCTCGACGCGCCATGTGAAATCCATCGCCAACAATGTTGTCATGGAGGCCAAGCACGCTGGCAGCCAGCCGCTCGGTGTCGAAGGCGAAAATGACGGCGAGTGGGTGCTGGTCGACCTGGGTGATGTCATTGTCCATATCATGCAGGCAGAGACCCGCGCCTTCTACGACCTTGAAGGCCTGTGGAAGGTGAGCATCGAAGACAGGAAGGCGATGGAATCTGCGGAATAAACCATGCGCATCCACCTCGTCGCCGCCGGTCAGAAAATGCCTGCCTGGGTCGATGAGGCCTGCGGCGATTTCCTGAAGCGCCTGCCACCCGAGCTCAAGCTCAATCAAATTCTCATCCCCACCGTGAAACGCGGTAAGAACCCGGATATCCAGCGCATCATCCGCGACGAGAGTCGAAACCTGCTGGCGGCAGTGCCTGCGGGCGCGCAGATCGTCGCGCTGGATGTGCTCGGCAAGCGCGTGACCACGGAAAAGCTGGCGAGCATGCTCGATGGCTGGATGCAGCAGGGACAGGATATTGCGCTGATCATCGGCGGCCCGGATGGCGTTTCCGATGAGCTGCTACAGCAGGCGCGGCAGAGGATTTCCCTGTCTGACCTGACCTTTCCACACCCGCTGGTACGCGTCATTATCGTCGAGCAACTCTACCGGGCGTGGAGCATTTTGAGTAACCACCCCTATCATCGCGGTTGAACAGTCGCCGGTTTTTGCCTGATCGGGTCTTGAAAAGGTAAAATTCGCCCCCACTTCCATTGTTGCTATTTTTTTTGCAACATTTTTTAGAAAGTTATTTGGAGAACAATGTAATGAGTGTTGATACTGCAACCGAGACTATGGAGTTCCAGACCGAGGCGCGCCAGATTCTGCATCTGATGACGCATTCGCTGTATTCAAATAAGGAAATTTTTCTTAGAGAGCTGATCTCGAATGCATCTGATGCCTGTGACAAACTGCGTTTCGAGGCACTGGCCGACAGTAGCCTGTACGGCGATGACCCGGAGCTGAAAATCACCATCGATTTTGATGAAGCGGCCAACACGGTCACCGTCAAAGATAACGGCATCGGCATGAACCGCCAGGAGATGATCGACCACATCGGCACCA